>DASWBF010000522.1:0-3782 GCA_036390735.1 Mycobacterium sp.
GACGCGCACCGGGACTGATTGCACGGCCGTCGCATTCGAGCGCGACGACGCGCGCCGTGACCGGATCCGGCGCAACGTCGTCGCGTGCGGCGTCACGGTCGAGGTCCGCGGCGCCGCGCCGGATGCGTTCGACGGGGCCGCACACCCATCGGCGATCTTCGTCGGCGGCGGGCTCACGCAGCCGGGGCTGCTGGAGGCCTGCTGCGACCGGCTGCCGACCGGGGGCCGGCTCGTCGCCAATGCCGTCACTGCTGAATCGGAAGCTGTTCTTGCGCAATGGTATTCGAGCCTGGGCGGTGAACTGCGACGGTTTCAGCACTACGCCGGCGAGCCGCTGGGCAAGTTCACCGGCTGGCGCCCAGCGATGCCGGTCACCCAGTGGGCGGTGAGCAAGAGGTGACCGTCTACTTCATCGGCGCGGGGCCGGGTGCCGCGGATCTGATCACCGTACGGGGTGAGCGGCTGCTGCAGCGCTGCCCGGTGTGCCTCTACGCGGGGTCGATCATGCCCGACGACCTGCTCGCGCTGTGCCCGTCCGACGCCCGCGTGGTCGACACTGGGCCGCTGACACTGGACCAGATCGTCGCCGAACTGTCGGCCGCGGACTCCGCCGGCCACGACGTCGCCCGTCTGCACTCGGGGGACCCGTCGCTGTACAGTGCGGTAGCCGAACAGTGCCGCCGCCTGGAGACGCTCGGCATCGACTACGAAATCGTGCCTGGCGTACCGGCTTTCGCAGCCGCTGCCGCGGTGCTACGCCGCGAGCTGACGGTGCCCGGGGTGGCGCAAACCGTCACGCTGAGCCGGGTGGCGACGCTGTCGACGGCGATGCCGCCGGGCGAGGACCTCGCCACGCTGTCGTTGTCCGGCGCGACACTTGTGCTGCACCTGGCGGCCGCGCAGATCGACGCCGTCGTGCCAGAACTGATCGCGGGGGGATATGGGCCCGAAACGCCTTGTGCGGTCGTCGCTTTCGCGACGTGGCCACAGCAGCAGGTGCTATACGGCACACTCGCCGGCATCGCCGATCAGATGCACGCCGCCGCAATCACGCGGACCGCAGTGATCATCGTCGGCGACGTGCTCGCCGCCGACGGGTTCACGGACAGCTATCTGTATTCGCCGGCCCGGCGACGCAGCGGGCGGCACTGATGCGGGTACTGCTGCTCGGCGGGACGGCGGAGGGGCGCGCACTCGCGCAGCGGCTGCACCCCGACGTCGAGGTGATCAGTTCGCTGGCCGGGCGGGTGCCCGATCCCGCACTGCCTGTCGGGCAGGTGCGGATCGGCGGGTTCGGCGGCGCCCAGCCGATGCGGCAGTGGCTGGTCGAGAACCGGGTGGACGCCGTCGTCGACGCCACGCACCCGTTCGCCGCGGCGATGACCGAACGAGCGGCTCGGGTGTGCGCCGACCTTGGCTTGCCGCACGTGGTCGTCGCCCGTCCGCCGTGGGACTCCAGTGATGCCATCGCGGTGGCGTCCGCGGCGGAAGCCGCTGAAGTCGTTGAGCAGCAGCGGTATTCGCGTGTGTTCTTGACGAGCGGGTGGTCGACCATCAGTGCGTTCGCACACTCCAGCGCCTGGTTCTTGATCCGCGTGGTCATCGCACCGAATGCCGACGCGCTGCCCACGCGTCACACCCTGCTGTTGTCTCGCGGGCCGTACCGCTACGACGACGAAATCGCTCTGATGCGTGAGCACAACATCCACGTGCTCGTCACGAAGAACAGCGGCGGCGACTACACCCGCGCCAAGCTGGACGCCGCCGCGGCGCTTTACATTCCCGTCGTGATGATCGACCGTCCGCCGCTTCCGCCGGGCGTCACAACGGTTGGAACCGTCGACGAGGCGGTCGCCTGGGTGACACGATGTCGGCGTGACGGCTAACGCTCCCACACGATGGCTTGCCCGCAGCAAGGACGGGCGGTTGGAACTTTTCGATGTGGGCGTCGGTAGCGACGCCCACATCGAGTTGTGGCACATGTGGCAGACCGCCCCGGCCAGCGGGTGGTCAGGCTGGGCATCTTAAGGTCTCCACCCGCAGAGTTCCAGAATCACAACGGCCCGTCGCTGGCGCCAAGCGCTGACGGCAGGCTGGAGCTGTTCTTCGTAGAGGGCGGAATCCTCTGGCACATCTGGCAAACCGCGCCCAGCAACGGCTGGTCGGGCTGGGCGTCTCACGGTAAACCACCGGGCTTCACGTTCTTCGGGCCTTGAGCCGGCCCGACTACGACGGGTAGCGGCGCGGAGTGAACACCGTGTCGTCGTACCACTGCGTCTGCGACGAGCCGACGATCAGCAGGCAGCGCATGTCGACGCTGTCCGGATCCAGGTCGGCCAGCCGCACCACCCGCACGTCCTCGTCCGGGCCGGAAACGTCGCGCCCGATCACCACCGGAGTGCCCGGGTCGCGGTGCCGCAGCAGCACATCGCGCATCGCCGCGACCTGCCAGGTGCGGCTCTTCGACGCCGGGTTGTAGATCGCGAGCACCAGGTCGGCCTGCGCAGCCGCGATCAGCCTCGCCTCGATTACGTCCCACGGCTTGAGCCGGTCGGACAGCGAAAGAACGGCATAGTCGTGGCCGAGCGGCGCGCCGACCCGGCTGGCCACCGCCTGCGCCGCCGTCATCGCCGGGATCACCCGAACCCGCACCCCGGGCCACTGTTTGGCCTCTTCGAGCACCGCGGTCGCCATCGCGAACACGCCCGGATCGCCCGACGACACCACCGCGACCGCGCGGCCCTGCTCGGCCAGCGTGCAGGCCAGCCGCGCGCGCGCCGGCTCGTCGGTGTTGTCACTGGGATGGCGGCGTTGCCCGTCGCGTGCCGGCACTCGCTCCAGATACGGCCCGTACCCGATCAGGTCGGTGGCCGCCGCCAGCTCGCGCCGGCTCTGCGGCGTCATCCAGTCCAGCGCGCCCGGGCCCAGCCCAACCACGGCGACGCCGCCCACTGAGGATGCTCGCGCACCGCCGGGCACCAACGCCAACGAGAAGTACGGCACGGACGCGTCGTCGACGGACGACGCCGGCAGCACCCGCTCGGCCGCCGTGCTGGCCCGCTCGACGTAGAACGCGTCGTCGAGCCGGCCCGCAAGCGAAAGCGCTTCGCGCACAGCGGGATACGAGCGCCCCAACTTCAGCACCACGGCCGCGTCGGCATCCGACAGCCGCGCAGCCAGCTCGGCCACCGGCAAGGTGCCGGGCAGCACCGCCAGCACTTCGTCGCCTTGCACGAGTGGGGTGGCGGTCGCAGCCGACGCGGCGCTCACCGACGTCACGCCGGGCACGATCACCGCGTCGAACCGTTCGGTGAGCCGAGTGTGCATGTGCATGTAGGAGCTGTAGAACAGCGGATCGCCCTCGGCGAGCAGCGCCACGTCGCGGCCGGCGTCCAGATGCGCGGCGATCTTTTCGGCGCACTGCCGGTAGAAGTCCTCCATCGCGCCGGCGTAGCCGCCCGGATGGTCGACGGTCTCGGTGGTCACCGGGTAGACCAGGTGCTCCTCGATCTGGCCCGCCCGAAGGTACGGCTCGGCGATGCCGCGCGCGATGCTGCGGCCGTGCCGCGCGCTGTGATACGCGACCACGTCCGCCTCGCCGATGACGCGGGCGGCCTTGACGGTGACGAGCTCGGGATCGCCGGGCCCCAGCCCGACGCCCCACAGCGTGCCCGTCACGCCGGGCCGCCGGCCATCGCGTTCACCGCGGCGGCAGCCATCGCACTGCCGCCCCGCCGTCCTGTCACCAGCAGATACGCGATGCCGCGCGGGCGGGCGACGAG
>DASWBF010000523.1:0-7661 GCA_036390735.1 Mycobacterium sp.
GAGCCCGGACACCGTGAAGACGACGAGCGCGGACAGGACGTAGTCGCCAACGAATCAGCCCCCGGCCGATCGGCCGGGGGCTGATTCGTTGGCGACTACGTCCTGTCCGCGCTCGTCGTCTTCACGGTGTCCGGGCTCGGACCGGTTCCCGGCCCGGTCACCGTCTCGTGCCGGCCCGAGGCCTGACCGTCGGTGGCCAACAGGTCGCGGATTTCGGTCAAGATGCTCAACTCGGTGTCCTGCGCCTGCTCCACCTCGCCGCGCTTACGGAACGTGTTGTACGGCAGGACCACCAGGAAGTACACCACCGCGGCGACGAGCAAGAAGTTGATGGCCTGCGTCAGCACGACGTTGAGGTCGATGGCCTGGCGGCCGCCGATGTCGAATCTCAGGATTCCGTATTGCGCATCAGGGCCCGCGCCGATGCGATTGATCAGCGGTTCGATGACGCTCTTGGTGAACGCCGTGACCAGCGCAGTGAACGCGGTGCCGATGACGACCGCGACGGCGAGGTCGACGATGTTCCCCCGTGCCAGAAACTCCTTGAATCCCTTCAGCATGTAGCGGTCCTCCTGTGCTCGGTCAGCGGTCGTCGTGAGCCGTACAGTAGTCGCCGCTCAGTGAAAGGTCAGCGTCACCGTCTCCACCAGCGCCACGCCGGCCACCCGGTGAGCGGTGGCCGCGGGCAGCGCCACCAGAACCACCCGTTCGTTGCCCGGCCCGCGCTGCGCGGGCTTGGGGGACACCAGCACCACGACCGCGTCGGTGGCTACCACGTGCGGGGCGGACTCGACGTCGCTCGACAAGTTCGGCGGTCCGGCGGCCAGCACGTCGACGACGTCGCCGGCGCGAAGCAACTCCAGCAGCGCGGAGTCGGCCAGATGCAACGGCACGATGCGGGCATCCGGGCCGGCGGCCGATGTGGCCAACCGCGGGCCGAGCAGCCGGACGTCGGTGAGCACCTCGCCGCGCCTGGCCGGTCCGGCGAGCGTCGCGCCGACGACTTCGTCGACGCCAGCTCGTGCGCCATCGGGAATCGTTGTGGCCAAACGCTTTTCGACTCGCACGTCGTCGGCGGTCAGCGAGACACCGGGCGCCAGATCCCGGGTTGCCACCACCGCGTCGGCGCGGTCGCCGTGCGGATCGGACCGAAACGCGGCGACGGCCGCTAACACCACCAACCCCGCCGCGGCGACTCGCCGCGCCGCCAGGGTGCGCGACCAGTCCGGTCGCAGTAGGCGCGAAAGGCGACTCAGCGCAGACGGATTGAGCGATTCCCCCATTCGGCCACGTTAAGCGGACGAGGGCAGGCGCGGAGGGCCAAGTCGAGGCCCTGTGGATAACGGATCAGCTGGCGGCGGCGGCAGGCGCCGGGGTAGCACTGGATGACTTCGCCTCGCCGTTGGTCTTCGACGTCGACGAGGTGTCGCTCGACGGGCTGGACGCGCTGGACGAATCGGCGGTGGCCTTCTTCTCGCCGTTGGACGAGCCAGAGGCCGCCCGGCTGTCGGTGCGGTAGAAGCCGCTGCCCTTGAAGACGACGCCGACCTTGCCGAACAGTTTGCGCAGCCGGCCCGAGCACTGCGGGCATGCGGTCAGGGCCTGGTCGGTGAATGCCTGCACCGCGTCGAACCGGTTGTCACACTCGGTGCACGCATAGGAGTAGGTCGGCAAGGGAACCTCCGGTTAGGTCAGCTTTCTAGCACTCTACCTATTCAAGTGCCAACGAGCCAGCTTGCATTCCCGGAATCCGGTGCTTATATCAGCGAAACCAGCCCGGATCCGGGGGTCAGGGCATGGGTCATCGCGACGTCGTGTGGCTCGACCGGAAGCTCGTCCACGAGTTCGTCGTCACGCACGACGGCGATCAGCCGGGCGGCAGGGTCGCGGAACCCCAGCGAGCGGTCGTAGAACCCGGCGCCACGGCCCAGGCGGACACCGTGGCGGTCGACGGCCAAGGCCGGAACCAAAATCGTGCCAACCGAGCCCAGCGCCGAGGGCGGCAACCACGGCGGGGGCGGCTCGAACAGCCTGTATGGCGCTGCGACCAGCGCGCCATACCGGTAGGCGGACCACTGCAACGGCAGCGGGATGCCGTCGGACGACGGGCGGGCGATCGGCAGCAACACTGTCCCGCAGATGGCGACCACGGCGTCGGCGAGGTCTGGGAAGCCCGGTTCGGCCGGCAGCGGCGCGTAGGCGGCAACCACGTCGTCAGGGTCGAGCATGGCATGCAGATGCCGAACCAGCGCCTGGGTTTCTGTGCGGCGCAGATCCTCACCGACGGCTCGCCGCGCGGCGACACGGTCAGCGCGGATACGGTCCTTTAACGTTGTCGCCACGGGGTAACGATGACAGGGGGCCCATAACGATGCCACAAGCCACTCACAAGCCGCGGCGATAAGGTGGGAGCGATGACCCGACCAGAAATACCGATTCCGCGGACTGCGATCGTGCCGGCCGCGGGTCTGGGCACGAGGTTCCTGCCGGCCACCAAGACGGTCCCCAAGGAGCTGCTGCCCGTCGTCGACACGCCCGGCATCGAGCTCGTCGCGGGTGAGGCCGCCGACGCAGGTGCCGAACGGCTCGTCATCGTGACCTCTGAAGGCAAAGACAGTGTGGTCGCCCACTTCGTCGAGGACTTGGTGCTCGAGGGCACGCTGGAGGCCCGCGGAAAGTACTCGATGCTCGAAAAGGTGCGGCGCGCACCGGCTTTGATCAAGGTCGAATCGGTGGTGCAAGCCCAGCCGCTGGGGCTGGGTCACGCCGTCAGCTGCGTGGAGCCGGTGCTGTCCGACGACGAGGACGCGGTCTCCGTGCTGCTGCCCGACGACCTTGTGCTGCCCACCGGCGTGCTGGAAACGATGTCGAAGGTGCGCGCGAAGCGGGGCGGCACCGTGCTGTGCGCGATCGAGGTGCCGCCGTCGGAGATCAGCGCCTACGGCGTGTTCGACGTCGAGACGGTGCCTGACGCGGCCAACCCGAACGTGCTGCGCGTCAAGGGCATGGTCGAAAAGCCCACGGCCGAGGATGCGCCGTCGCTCTATGCCGCCGCCGGCCGCTACGTGCTGGACCGGGCGATCTTCGACGCGCTGCGTCGTGTTCCGCGCGGAGCGGGCGGCGAGATCCAGTTGACCGACGCGATCGCGCTGCTGATCGACGAGGGACATCCGGTGCACGTGGTGGTGCATCGCGGGTCCCGACACGACTTGGGAAATCCCGGCGGCTACCTGAAGGCTGCGGTTGACTTTGCATTGGATCGTGATGACTATGGCCCGGACTTGCGGCGCTGGCTGGTAGCGCGATTGGGCTTGCCGGAGCAGTAGTCACGTGCCGGGCCCGGCTCTGACGGCAGAAAGGCATGCTGTGCGTTCGGTGGAGGAGCAGCAGGCACGCGTGATGGCGGCGGCGGTCGCGCCTCGACCGGTCCGCGTCGCGATCGCCGAAGCCCAGGGCCTGATGTGCGCCGAGGAGGTGGTCACCGAGCGGCCGCTGCCCGGGTTCGACCAGGCGGCGATTGACGGTTACGCGGTGCGCAGCGTCGACATCGCCGAAGTCGGTGAGGGCAACGACTCCGACGACCTTGCCGAAGTCGGCGGCATCGAGGTGCGGCTACCGGTCGTCGGCGAGATCGAGGCCGGCGCGCGGACACCGAGCCGGTTGCAGCCGCGGCAGGCCGCCCGCGTGCGAACGGGCGCGCCGATGCCGACGCTCGCCGACGCGGTGTTGCCGTTGCGTTGGACCGACGGCGGCGAGTCGAAGGTGCGGGTGTTGCGCAGCGTGCGCCGGGGTGCCTACGTGCGACACGCCGGTGACGACGTGCAGCCCGGCGACGTCGCGGTGCGGGCCGGGGCGATCATCGGCGCGGCGCAGGTCGGCTTGCTCGCGGCGGTCGGCCGGGAGCGGGTGCTGGTGCATCCGCGGCCGCGGTTGTCGGTGCTGAGCGTCGGCAGCGAGCTCGTCGACATCTCCCGCACGCCGGGCAACGGGCAGGTGTACGACGTGAACTCGTACGCGTTGGCGGCGGCGGGCCGTGACGCGGGTGCGGAGGTGACGCGCGTCGGGATCGTCAGCACCGACCCGAAGGAACTCCGCGAGGTCGTCGAAGGCCACCTCAACCGCGCCGAGGTGGTGGTGATCGCCGGGGCGGTCGGTGGGGCCGCCGCGGAAGACGTGCGGTCGGCGTTGTCTGCGCTCGGCGAAATGGACATCACCCGGGTCGCAATGCATCCCGGCTCGGTGCAGGGATTCGGTCAACTCGGTGCCGAGGGGGTGCCGACGTTCTTGCTGCCCGCCAACCCGGTGAGCGCGCTGGTGGTGTTCGAAATCATGGTCCGCCCGCTGATCCGGCTGTCGTTGGGCAAGCGTCAGCCGATGCGGCGCATCGTGGAAGCCCGTACGCTGTCGCCGATTTCGTCGGTGCCCGGCCGCCGGAGGTATCTGCGGGGACAGTTGATGCGCGATCAGGACACCGATGACTACCTGGTGCAAGTGCTCGGCGCGCCGGGCGCGTCGTCGCACTTGCTGGCGACCCTGGCCGAGGCCAACTGCCTGGTGATCGTCCCGAGCGACGCCGAACAGATTCGCACGGGGGAGATCGTCAGCGCCGCGTTCCTGGCCCAGCGCGGCTGAAACGCGAAACCCGTTCGCTGTGGGCTTTTTTCGTAACAGTTCCGCTCACCCGGGTTGGCCGGCCACGGTGGGTCCGATCAGGGTGGCCGGCGGGGTGGTGCGGCTGCGCCCGGTCCGGATGCGCGACGCGGCGCAGTGGAGCCGGATTCGGCTGGCCGACCGTGAGCATCTGGAGCCGTGGGAGCCGACGACCGACACGGATTGGGTTCGCAGACAAACGGTTTCGTCGTGGCCGTCGGTGTGCTCGGGATTGCGTTCGGAGGCGCGCAAGGGGCGCATGGTGCCGTTCGCCATCGAACTGGACGGCGAGTTCTGCGGGCAGCTGACGGTCGGGAACGTCACGCACGGCGCGCTGCGCTCGGCATGGATCGGGTACTGGGTAGCCAGCTCGGCCACTGGCAAGGGGGTGGCGACGGGCGCGCTGGCGCTCGGGCTGGACCACTGCTTCGGGGCGGTGGGGTTGCATCGGGTGGAGGCGACGGTGAGGCCCGAGAACGCCGCGAGCCGACGGGTGCTGGCCAAGGTCGGCTTCCGCGAGGAGGGCCTGTTACAACGCTATCTCGACGTCGACCGAGCGTGGCGCGACCACCTGCTGGTCGCGATCACCGTCGAAGAAGTGCGCGGCTCGGTTGCGGGCACGCTTGTGCGCGAGGGCCAGGCGCACTGGTCCTGACCGGCCGTCTGCGCCGAAACCGAATTCCAGGTCGTCGTTCGGCCGCGAACGCGACCATGGCTTCATTCTCGGCGCGCGGCGTCGACCAATCAGTTACAGATGTGACACGTGTGCCTGGTGGTGCTTGCCTGAAACGAATTACAGGTGTGTAATTGTGCCGGTCACGCGGCGCGCCTTCGCCCTTTGCGCTGATCACGGACCTAGCCTGACGGTGAAAGGAGCAGGCACCATGCCAAGCGTCCCGCAATCACTCCTGTGGATCTCCCTCGTGGTGCTGTGGCTGTTCGTCCTCGTGCCGATGCTGATCAGCAAGCGTGACGCCGTGCGACGCACCAGCGACGTCGCGCTGGCCACCCGGGTGCTGAACAGTGGCGTCAGCACCCGGTTGAGAAAACGGCGACCGGCCGACGGGCACCGCAGCGATCCGGGCTGGAAGCCGGTCGACGAGGACGACGATCTCGACGACGAACCGTCGTCGCAGGCGGTCGTCGTGAAGGCGGCCCAGCCCGCGCCCGAGCAGGACATCATCGACGTCGACGTCGTCGAAGAGGATTCCGGGGCGCTGCCGGTCGGCGCCAGTGAGCCCGCCGAGCCGGAGCAGGAACCGGAGACCGAAGCCGAGCCGGAGCCCGTCTCCGCCGACGAGCAGCCGGCCGACTCCGACGACGACGGCACCTCCGACGAGTACGAATACGTCGAAGACACCTCGGGATTGGAGTCGGAGGAGGATCCGCCGGCCAGGAAGACACCGCCCATTACGTCGCGGCGTCGGCTATACGAATCCAAGACCGCGGCGACGGTCAGCGCCCGCAAGTACCGCTTCCGGAAGCGTCTGCTGGTGGCGATGTCGCTGATCCTGATCGCGACGACCCTCGCGGCGGTCACCGTGTGGCCCGCTGGGTGGTGGGTGTGCGGCGCCGCCGGGACGATCACGATCCTGTACCTGGCTTATCTCCGCCGGCAGACCCGCATCGAGGAACGGGTACGACGGCGGCGGACCCAGCGGATGGCGCGCGCGCGGGTCGGTGTGCACAACACCGCTGATCGCGATTACGACATGCCGTCGCGGCTGCGCGAGCCTGGTGCGGCGGTGTTGGAAATCGACGACGAGGACCCAATTTTCGAGCATCTCGATTACGCGCCGGGGCCGATGGAGTACCACCTGCCGAAGGCCGCAGGGCAGTAGCTTCGCTGGGTTTTCGGGCCGGGCCCGTCGGCTGGTAACCTGCTAGCGACCAGGGGCTATGGCGCAGTTGGTAGCGCGACTCGTTCGCATCGAGTAGGTCAGGGGTTCGAATCCCCTTAGCTCCACTGGGAAACCGCAGGTCAGCGGTGCCATCTGAAGTGGCTTCCAGCGTTACGTAACAGACGGCGTAACATTGGGGGTTGTGGCAAGCATCCACGCTCAGAAGAACCGGACCGGCAACACCTACCGGGTGCTGTGGCGTGCTGATGGCAGACAGCGCTCGTTGACCTTCGAGAACCTGCCGTCGGCGGAGCGTTTCAAGACCCTGCTGGAGGACCACGGCCCGGACGAGGCGCTGCGCGTCATCGAGCTCGACGAGATCGGGCGCCACGTTCCGACTGTGACGGAATGGCTTCACACCCACATCGACAACCTCACCGGTGTGCAGCCGGCGACCCTCGCGCGCTACCGCAGCTACGTCACCCGCGACATCGACCCCGTGTTCGGTTCCATGCCGGTGTCTGCGGTCACCGAGACCACGATCGCGCGGTGGGTCCAACAGCTCGGCGGCAGCGGCAAGACGATCTCCAACAAGCACGGTTTCCTGTCGGGGGCGTTCAACGCGGCGGTGCGCGCGCGAGTGATGGCGTCCAACCCGTGTCAGGGTCGTCGCTTGCCGCACACCCGGGTGGCGGAGACCGTGTTTTTGACACCGCCGGAGTTCGTTTTGCTGCACGACCACATCGAGCGGGACCGGTGGAAGAACCTGGCGACGTGGCTGGTGACCACTGGCATGCGGTTCTCGGAGGCCACTGCACTGACGGCGGCCGACATCGACGCCGAGGCACGAACCTGCCGAATCACCAAGGCCTGGAAATATTCCGGCGATTACCGGCCGGCGATCGGGCCACCCAAGACCCGCAAATCGATCCGCACGATCAGCCTGCCGCCTGCAGCCTTGGAGGTCGTCGACCTGACGGCGCCCGGGTTCGTGTTCACCAACGGTGCGGGCAATCCCGTTCGCGCCCAGGAGTTCTTCAACGGGGGCTGGAAACCGGGCCGTGATGCTGCCATGAAGGCGGGCCTGACGAAGTGCCCGCGCGTGCACGATCTGCGTCATAGCTGTGCGTCGTGGATGATCGCTGCCGGTGTTCCGTTGCCGATCATCCA
>DASWBF010000524.1:0-5860 GCA_036390735.1 Mycobacterium sp.
CGCGGGTGATCAGCGGTCGCTGGCGATCGGTATGGCCGGGCGGGTGATGGAGCTGTTTTTCAATGCGCGCCGCCGTGACGCATCACGGCTCGCCGCCGAACACGTAGAGCTGCTCGAGTCGATCGGCGATCCGATGTTGACGCTGGCATTGCTCCCTACTGTGATATCCGCCAAGCACGAGACCGCCGAGATGTCCGACGTCTTGCGTCTGGCCCAGCGTGGCATCGACCTCGCGGGCGGCGACGCCACCAAAGGTGGCGAGCTGGCAACCAGTTCTCCGCTGACGATGGCTCTCGCCTACCGCGGTTTGGCCCGCTGGGGTTTTGGGATCACCGGTTGGCGAGAGAATTTCTCCCAGGCCATCGCGCTCGCCCAAACCGGTGAGGCGGTGCTGCGCGGCGGTGCGATGTATTACACGCACGTGGTGGCGGTCATGCACGGTGTGGTGCTGCCTAGTGCCGCCGCCGTGCGGAAAGCGACCGAAACGCTTGCGTTGGCAGAGCAGACCGGTGAGGACGTCGCGCTGGGATCGGCCCGGTCCAATCTCGGCTACTTTCTCGTGTGTGTGGGTGGGGATTCGCGCGATCGGGGGTTGGAATTGCTCGCGCTGGCAAGGGAACTCACGATGCGGCGGCGATACGCCATGAGCGGGCTGCCGATCATGGACGTCATGGCCGCTCGGGTGCATACGGAACTGGGAAACCTCGACACCGCCATCGACCTGTCGCGAGCCGCCCTTGATGAGGTGCTCGAAGGCGGTGGGACGCTTTGGGCGCCGGTGGCCGCGAATGTCCTCGTGGAAGCGTTGGTGACGCGCGGTGCCAACGGAGATCTCGACCATGCGCAGACGGCGGTGGACCGATTGGCCGCTGTGCCGATCGAGCCAGGACTCGTCCTGTACGACATCTGGCTGCTGCGGTTGCGTGCGCTTCTGGCGCATGCACGCGGCGACGACGTCAGCTACCGAGGATTCGCGGATCGCTACCGGAAGATGGCGACAGACCTCGGCTTTGAAGGACACATGGCGATGGCCGAGGCGATGCGATGAGGCCGGTCGTCACGCGGTAGGCCGGAAGAAACCCTGAAAGCCTTGGTTCAGGTTCGTCGTGCGGATCGGTGACAGCTGCACGGGATCGCCCGCCTCGATCATCATGCCGTTGCCGACCACCATCGCGACGTGGCCGTCCCACACCGCGAGGTCGCCCGGCAGCAGCGCGTTCGGCGACACGGCCGCCCCGACGTCCTGCTCTTGAGCCAACCGGGGAAGGTTGAGCCCCGCCTCGTCATACGCCCACTGCGTCAGCCCGCTGCAGTCCAGTCCGACGCCTGGCGTCGTCCCACCCCAGTCGTAGGGCACGCCGAGCTGAGTGAGCGCATGACGGACGGCGTCCGCGGCCACCCGGTTCGGCGCCTTGACGGTGCTGCCGTCGGGCAGCCGCACCGCGACGCCGCTGCCTGGCCAGTCGGAATCCAGCATCGGCGCCTCGGCGAAACCCGCACCCGGCAGGACGCCGGAGGTCAGGCCCATCAGGGTCGACGGGACGCCCGCGACGGCCGGCGACATCGACGACTGGGGGTACCACCCGCTCGCGGGGGAGAGGCCCGCCGGGGACGTGACGGGCGCGGCAGGCATCACCGCAGCACCCGACTCGGTGACTGCCGCGGCGTGCCCGTCGAGCTCGGCTTCCAGCTCCGCGACGACGGCTGCGGCGTCGGTCAGTGCCCGCCGTGTGGCGTCGGCCAGTGAGCCGGCGCTTGCCGGCAGATCGCGTTCCAGCCGGTATGCCGTGGTCTCGAAGTCGTCGACGATCCGCTGCAGCTGCGCCTTCGCGCGCGCGACCGCCTCCGATGCGGCGCCCACGCGGCTCGCCATGCCCGACGCGTGCGTCGCGAGGTCGGCGGCGCTGCTGAGGGCCGTCGAGATCGTGCGCGTCGCCGCGTCGGCGGCCAGACCCGACCACATCTCGCCCACCTGGCCCGTGGCTGCGGCTCCGGAGGCCGCCACGTCCGTCAGTACTCGGCTCGCGTCGAGCAGCATCCTGGCGGGGTCGTCGCCGGTGAACACTCCGGAGCCGACCCGTGCCTGCAGCTCGTGCAGCGGCGCCGTGAGGGCGGCTACCAAAGCGCTGGCCACTGGCTAAACCGTTAGGTTGGCGACTCGCGCCTGCGCCCGCAGTTCGGCCTCGTCGTACTGCCCGGCTGCCGCTGCCGTCGCGCTGCCGTGCGACAAAACCTCGTCGCCGAGCTTGTTCACGCTGGTCATCAAAGCCTCGGCGGCGTCGCCTAACGCGTGGGCGAAGCGGGCGCCCACCGGCCCGAGCGCGTCGGTGACGGAGGGGCCGAGATCGCGGGACAAGGCGGCCGCCGCCGCGCGAATATCGGTGCCCAGGTCGATGGTGCTCCCGCTGAAGCCGCGGATCGAGTTGGTATCGGCGTGCATACGACGTTGGACGCTGCGGTGCGGCCGCGCGGTTCCGTCGTCGGCACTTCCGAAGTGCCCCGGGAAGCGCCAAAATATGGGCCATGAAATGGGCCGCCGCCGCTCTGGCGCTGCTGCTCTGCGCGCTGACCGCGTGTGGCGGCGCCGACAAGAGCGCGAACTACACCTTGGACTCCACGACGCCGGGGCCCGAGACGGCCACGACGACGACCATGACCTCGCCGCCCCCGCCGGTGTCGGCGCCGTTCGCGCTGAGCAGTCCCGCGTTCGCCGACAACACGCCGATCCCCGCGGAGTACTCCTGCAACGGCCGCAACGTTCCTCCGCCGCTTCGCTGGGAGAACGTTCCGGCGGGCACCGAGTCGCTGGCTCTGGTCGTCGACGACCCCGACGCCGTCGGCGGCCTCTACATCCACTGGATCGTCACCGGCATCCCGCGCACCACCACCGAGATCATCGACGGCGCGCTGCCCGACGGCGCTCACGTGGGGCTGAACTCCGGCGGCCAGGCGGCCTATCTAGGCCCGTGCCCGCCGGCCGGCACGGGCGTGCACCACTACCGATTCCAGCTGTACGCCATCGGCAAGCCGTTGGAGGTACCGCCCTCGACACCGGCGCAGGACGCCACCCGAGCGATCGCTGAGGCGGCCATCGTCGACGTCCGCATCGTCGGGCTGTTCAGCGGCTGAGGCTGGGGTCCCCGGCGTCGTCACCGGTTACCCGCGGCCAAGCTAGGGTCAACCGCCATGGACGTGCGCGTCGTCGACCACCCACTGGCCAGGACCCGGCTCACCACATTGCGCGATGAGCGCACCGACAACGCCGCATTCCGGGCCGCGTTACGCGACCTGACGCTGATGCTTGTCTACGAGGCCACCCGCGACGCGCCGACCGAGGCCGTCGCGGTGCGCACACCGCTGGCCGACACCACCGGCTGCCGGCTGGCCAATCCACCGCTGCTGGTGCCGGTGCTGCGGGCCGGGCTCGGGATGGTCGACCAGGCGCACGCGCTGATCCCCGAGGCGCGCGTCGGTTTCGTCGGGGTGGCACGCGACGAGGAAACTCATTCGCCTACACCGTATTTGGAGTCGCTGCCCGACGACCTGTCCGGCCAGCCGGTGTTGGTGCTCGACCCGATGCTGGCGACGGGCGGCTCGATGGCGCATATCGTCGGGCTGCTGAAGGCGCGCAACGCCGACGACATCACCGCGGTGTGCGTGGTGGTGGCACCCGAAGGAATCGCGGCGTTGGAGCCCATCGCGCCCGATATGCGGGTGTTCACCGCGACCATCGACGAGCGGCTCAACGAGATCGCTTACATCGTCCCGGGATTGGGCGATGCAGGCGACCGTCAGTTCGGCCCGCGCTGAAGCAGCGCGGCCGCCGCCCGCCGCACCGCCTCGCCTGTGGCTTCCGCGGTACCGCGGGCGGTGGTTAGGTCGCCGGCGACGGGAAGCCTAATCTCGATGTACCCCTTAACTTTCGGCTCCGTGCCCGACGGACGCACCGCTAGCCGTACCCACGCCTCGCCGGCGCTGCCGGTCAGAATCAGAACGCCCGCGACATCGGTGACCGTGACATCGAACTCCGCCAGCCGCGTCGGTGGGTCGCTGCGCAGTCGGGCCATCACCGCTTCTGCCTCGTCGGTGCGTGCGGTGATCGACGCCGTGACGTGTACGCCATGGCGGCGGGCCAGGTCGTCGAGAAGGTCCGGGATGCCGCGGCCGGCGGCCTTCGTCACGGCCGCCAGATCGCAGCACAGCACCGCGGCGCTGATGCCGTCCTTGTCGCGCACCGCCTCCGGGTCGACGCAGTGGCCGATCGCCTCCTCGTACGCGTAGACGAGGTCGCCTCCTGCCGCGCGGGCCAGCCACTTGAACCCGGTCAACGTCTCGACGTGCCGGGCGCCGCGCGCGGCCGCAATGGCCGCGAGCATCCGCGACGACACCATGGTGCTCGCGACGACGGCCCCGGGCTCTGTGTGCCGCAAGATGTAATCACCCAGCAGCCAACCGGTTTCGTCGCCGGACAGCATGCGCCGGCCGTCGTCGACGGGGATACCGATCGCGCAGCGGTCGGCGTCGGGGTCGAGCGCCACCGCGATGTCGGCATCGACGCATGCTGCAAGATCAAGCAGCGCGTCCACCGCGCCCGGCTCCTCGGGATTCGGGAACGTGACGGTGGGGAAGTCGGGGTCGGGCGCGAATTGACTTGGCACCGTGTGTATATCGGTGAACCCGGCCCGCCGCAGCGCCTCGACCGCGGCGGCGCCGCCGACGCCGTGCAGCGGGGTCAACGCCACCCGCACCGTCCCCGAACCTCGGCGCACCGCGGCGGCGCGCTGCAGGTAGCGCTCGAAAATGTCGTCACCACCGGGTGTCACTGGCGTGCGGCCGATTTCGTCGGCATAGGGCGCCGCAGCGATCGCGGCTTCGATCTCACGGTCGGTGGGCGAGACGATCTGCAAACCGCCGTCGAGGTACACCTTGTAGCCGTTGTCCGTCGCCGGGTTGTGTGACGCGGTGATCTGCACGCCGGCCGCCGCACCCGTGTGCCGGACCGCGAACGCCAACACCGGAGTGGGCAGCGGCTCCGGCAACAGGGTGACGGAAAAGCCGCCGGCGGCAAGTACTTCGGCGGTCGCGACGGCGAATGTGCGGGATCCGTGCCGGGCGTCGTAGCCGACGAACACCTCCGACCCGCTCAAGCCCCGGTTTCTCAGCACCCGGGCCAACGCCCAAGTGGCGCGCAGCACCACGGCGACGTTCATGCCCGTCGGGCCGGCCCGCATCGGTCCGCGCAGCCCGGCCGTGCCGAACGTCAGCGACCCGCTGAACCGCGCGGCGAGCTCGTCGGCGTCAAGCGCCGACAACTCGGCCGCGGCATCGGGATCCGGATCGTGGGCGATCCACTCCTCGGGCGTCACCGGTCCAGTCAGAACGCGGTGACGACAGCGGCCAGCAGAGCACCCATCCGCGCCGCCGATTCACGGCCTGCGTCGAGAACCTCGTCGTGGCTGATCGGTTGACCGGTGATGCCGGCGGCCAAGTTGGTCACCAGAGACAACCCGAGCACGTCGAGGCCCGCCGCCCGCGCGGCGATGGTCTCGTGCACGGTGGACATGCCGACCAGGTCCGCGCCGAGCGTGCGCAGCATGCTGATCTCGGCCGGCGTTTCGTACTGCGGACCGAGCAGGCCGGCATACACCCCCTCCTGCAGGGAAGGGTCGACGTCACGCGCCAACGCCCGTAGCCGGGTGGAGTACGCGTCGACCATGTCGACGAACTGCGGCCCGACCAGCGGGGAACGGCCGGTCAGATTCAAGTGGTCGGAAATCAGCACCGGCTGCCCGACGCGGTAGTCGTCCCGAAGCGCCCCGGCCGCGTTGGTCAGCACCACCGCGCGCACGCCGGCAGCCGC
>DASWBF010000525.1:0-22852 GCA_036390735.1 Mycobacterium sp.
TGGGGGAGGCGTGGCGAGGCCAGGGCGCCGACGCGGCGTCGGCGGCGTTGCGGCGCTACGTCAGCGGCTCGCTCGACGGGCTGATCGCATGCCGATCGCTGGCAGTGCAACTCAACGAGCTGTCCCGGGCCGCCGGCGATCTGCGCGCGTGTATCACCGCTCCCGCTACCGGTGACGTCGCCGGGCAACGCCTCGACGAGGCTCTGTCGCAAGTCCGCCGGCTCTACAGCGCGCCCGCCGTGGCCGCTGGCAATGCTGTCGCCGACATTCCCGAGCCGCCTGAGCCGTTCGCGGTCGACGGCCAAGTACCCGCGGGCGTGCAGCCCGCCGATATGCCGACGGGGAACCCGGCCGCCGCGCTGCCGTCGACCGATGCGCCGCTGAGCTTTACGCCGCCGCCACCTCCGCCGACCGCAGACAGTGTTCCGCGGCCCAGCCTGCCGGGGTCCGAAGCGCAGCCTGTATGGCGCGCACCCACTCACAGCACCGCGTTCGACCCGCCGGTCGGCGATGCGCTGCCCGCACGCCTTGACGCCCCCGCCACGACGCCGACCCCGCCACCGTCCGGAATGCCCGCGACTACGCCCGGGCAGTCACCGAGCGTCGCTGCCCGCCCGAGTTCGTCCTCACCGTTCTCGCCATTTCTGGGTTATCCGGGTCTACTCGGACGCGACGGCGGCGCAGAACATCGGGCGCCGAGGTACCTGATCTCGGCGGGCAACACCAACGAATTGATCGGTGAGTTGCCGCTGGTGGCGCCTCCGGTGATCGGCGAGTGAGCGCCGACTAGAGGTGCGTGCGGTCGCGGACGGCCTTCACCACCTGACGCACCGTGGTTTCGGTCGCCGCCAGCGGAGCGACGGCGGCCTCGCCGACGGCGACAATGCGCTCGACGCGTTCGACGATCCCCTCGAGGCGGTTGAGTGTGTCGTTGAGGTAGTTCAGGCTGCCGTTGAAGGTCTCCAGCGAACCGTCGAGCCCGTTGATGGAATTGTCAAGTGCCGACAACGAATTCATCAAGCTGTTCAGCACGGTGTCGACCTGCTCGACGGTGAGGTCAGCGTTGAGCGCCGCCTGAGCCAGCGTCTTGATCCGCTCCCGGCCTGTGCGCGGGGCACCCATGTCTGCCATGCCGGTCATCATGACCTGTCGTCGAGCTTCGCCGCGGCCGCATCGTCCAGCAGCCACACGGTGGCGTCCCGGCCAACAGCACCGGCGGCGGGCACTTCGTCGGGGTCTGCGCCGTTGACCGCGGCCGCCACGGCGTCGGCCTTGCCCGACCCGGAGACGATCAGCCACACCTCACGTGAACGCTGAATCGCCGGAAGAGTCAACGTGATTCGTCGAGGCGGCGGCTTGGGCGATTCCTCGACAGCAAGCACCAGCCGCTCCCTTTCGCGCACCGCATCGGTGTGCGGGAACAGCGAGTTGACATGACCTTCCGGACCCATGCCCAGCAGATGGACGTCGAAATCCGGCGCCGGCTGGCCGGGTTCGGCCTGAGCGGCCAGTTCCCGCTCGTAGCCCTCGGCCGCGGCAGAGATGTCGTCTCCGAACGCGCCATCGCTGGCTGCCATCGGATGCACGTTCTCGGCGGGGACGTCGACCTTGTCGAGCAGAGCCAGGCGGGCCTGCCTGAAGTTGCGCTCGTCGTCGTCCTCGGCGACGAAACGGTCATCGCCCCAATACAGATGCACCCTCGACCAGTCGATGTGACCACCGCGCTCGCTCAGGTGTTGCAGCACACCGATGCCAGTGCCGCCGCCAGTCAACACAATCGAGGCCTTGCCGCGGAATTCCAACACCGACGCGATCTCCTCGGCGAGGCGGTCGCCGACCGCGGCCACCAGCGCGGCGCTGTCCGGGTAGGTGTGCACGGAAGTGCTCATACGTACTGCACCTTGTCGATCCCGCGCAGCGCTTCCGCGTAGATCTCGTCGGCGTCCAGCCGGCGCAGATCCTCCGCGAGGCACTCGCGAGTTTCCCTGCGCGCCAAGGGCACGAGGGCGTCGGGTCGGGCTGTGCGGCTCAGCGTCGCAGTGTGGCCCGTCTGCGGCCGGCTCAACGTCACCGTCTCGGTCTGCCGGTTGAGTTCGACTTTCAGGTCGCCGACCGCGCGCTGCACCGGACCGTCGATCCGGCTGGCCAGCCACCCGGCCAAGACGTCCAACGCCGGCTCCTCCTTGAGCCCGGACACCAATGCGGACTTGATCGGTTCGTGAGGCGGCTGATCGATCGCCGAGGTGAGCAGTGCGCGCCAGTAGGTGATTCGACTCCACGCCAGATCGGTGTCTCCCGGCGTGTAGCCACCCAGTCGGCTCTTGATTGCTGCGAGTGGTTCGGCGGTGTGCGTCGCGTCGGTGATACGACGGATCGCCAACTGGCCCAACGGATCTTCGGCCGGCTTGGCCGGTGCCGCACCGGGCCACCATGCCACCACGGGCGTGTCGGGCAGCAGGAACGGCAGCACCACGCTGCTGGCGTGGTCGGCCAGTTCACCGGAGATCCGCAGAACCACCACCTCGCCCGCGCCGGCGTCACCGCCGACCCGCAGTTGCCCGTCGAGCCGCGGGTTCGCGGCGCTGCGGTCCCCGGTGACGACCACGATGATCCGGCACGGATGCTCGCGGCTGGCAGACGCCGCGGCGTCGATCACGCCTTCGACGATCTCTTCGCAATCGGGTGCGGCGACGAGCGTCAGCACGCGGCCGAGCGTGATGGCGCCGGCCTCTTCGCGCAGAGTGGTGATGCGCTTGTTGATGTCGTTGGTCGTGGTGTCAGGAATGTCGACGATCATGATTGCCTCTTCTTCGCGCAAGCGCTCATCAGTGCCCTCTCTTCTTCGCGCAAGCGCTCATCAGGGACGCCGCCATTCCCGGCCCGTACGCCGCAACATCTCGAACGACGATGGTGGGCCCCATGTGCCGGCCGGATACGGTTCGGGCCGGCCATGTGACGCCCAGTAGTCGAGCACGGGATCGAGTATCTCCCAGGCCAATTCGACCTCGGCGTTGACGGGAAACAGGGACGGTTCCCCGAGCAGCACGTCGAGGATCAGCCGCTCGTAGGCCTCCGGTGAGTCCTCGGCGAACGCCGAGCCGTACGAGAAATCCATGTTGACGTCGCGTACTTCCATCGCGGTGCCGGGCACCTTCGACCCGAACCGCATCGTGATGCCCTCGTCGGGCTGAACGCGGATCACCAGCGCGTTCTGGCCGAGCTCTTCGGTCATCGTCGCATCGAACGGAAGGTGCGGCGCCCGCTTGAACAGCAGCGCGATCTCGGTCACCCTGCGGCCCAACCGTTTTCCCGTCCTCAGGAAGAATGGCACCCCAGCCCACCGCCGGCAGTCGACCTCCAACGTGATCGCCGCGAACGTCTCGGTGGTCGAATCCTTGGAGAAGCCCTCTTCCTCCAGCAGGCCGACCACCTTCTCGCCGCCCTGCCATCCTGCGGTGTACTGACCGCGCGACGTGGTTTCGCTCAGCGGCTCGGCGAGCTTCACCGCCGACAGCACTTTGATCTTCTCCGCCTGCAGCTCGTGTGGATGGAAGCTGACCGGTTCCTCCATGGCGGTGAGCGCGAGCAGCTGCAACAGGTGGTTCTGAATCACGTCGCGGGCAGCGCCGATGCCATCGTAATAGCCTGCGCGACCGCCCAATCCGATGTCCTCGGCCATCGTGATCTGCACGGAGTCGACATAGTGAGCGTTCCACACCGGCTCGATCAGCTCGTTCGCGAAGCGCAGAGCCAGAATGTTCTGGACGGTCTCCTTGCCGAGATAGTGGTCGATGCGGAACACCGTCTCCTCGGGAAACACGCTGTTGACCACCGCGTTGAGCTCGCGCGCGCTTTGCAGGTCATGACCGAACGGCTTCTCGATCACCACCCGGCTCCACTTGCCCTCCTGCTGGCGGGCGAGCCCTGACTTCTGCAGCTGCTCGCACACCACCGGGAACGCCTTGGGCGGAATCGACAGGTAGAACGCGTGATTGCCGCCGGTCCCGCGTTCGGCGTCGAGTTTCTCCAACGTCTCGGCCAGCCGCCCGAAGGCCGCGTCGTCGTCGAAGGCCCCCTGTACAAACCGGACGCCTTCGCACAGCCGGTCCCACACCTCCTGCCGAAACGGCGTGCGGGAGTGGTGCTTGACCGCCTCGTAGACCACCTGGCCGAAATCCTCGTCGGCCCAGTCGCGTCGGGCGAAGCCGACCAGCGCGAAGGTCGGGGGCAGCAGTCCCCGGTTCGCGAGGTCGTAGATCGCCGGCATGAGTTTCTTGCGGGCCAAGTCGCCGGTGACTCCGAAGATCACTACCCCGCACGGACCGGCGATGTGGGGCATGCGTTTGTCACGCTTGTCGCGCAACGAGTTACGCCACACCGCTTCTGGCGCTGCGGATTTCGTCTCCATCGCTGTCATTTCTTCGCGGCGTCGAGCTGTTCTTGCGTGGCCTCCAGCAGTTCGTGCCATGACTTCTCGAACTTTTCGACGCCTTCGTCCTCCAGTACGAGGAAGACGTCGGGCAGATCGATGCCGACCGCGTCCAGCTTGTCGAATACCTCCTGCGCCTCGTCGGCTCGGCCGGTGACGGTGTCGCCGGTGATCACGCCATGCTCGGCGACCGCGTCAATCGTCTTCTCGGGCATCGTGTTGACCGTGTTCGGCGCGACAAGCTCGGTGACGTACAGGGTGTCGGAGTACTCGGGGTTCTTCACGCCCGTCGACGCCCACAGTGGCCGCTGCACCCGAGCGCCGTCAGCCTTGAGCGCGTCGTACCGCTCGCCGCCGACGAACACCTCTTCATACGCGGCGTAGGCCAGCCGGGCGTTTGCGACACCGGCCTGCCCGCGCAGCGCCAGCGCTTCGTCGGTGCCGATCTTCTCCAGCCGCTTGTCGATCTCGGTGTCCACCCGGGAGACGAAGAACGAAGCGACAGAATGGATCTTCGACACGTCATGGCCGGCCTGCTTGGCCGCCTCCAGCCCGGCCAGGTACGCGTCCATCACCGCGCGGTGCCGCTCGACGGAGAAGATCAACGTGACGTTCACCGAGATGCCTTCGGCCAGCGTCGATGTGATGGCCGGCAGGCCCGCCTTGGTGGCGGGGATCTTGATCAGCAGGTTCGGCCGGTCGACGATCTTCCACAGCTCGATCGCCTGCAGAATCGTCTTGTCGGTGTCGTGGGCGAGCCGGGGGTCGACCTCGATGGAAACCCGGCCGTCCACGCCGTCGGACGCCTCCCACTGCGGCCGCAGTACGTCGCATGCCTCGCGCACGTCGTCAGTGGTGACCGTGCGGATCGCGGCGTCGACGTCGGCCCCGCGCTCGGCCAGTTCGGCGACCTGGGCGTCGTACGAATGGCCTTTCGACAGCGCGGTCTGAAAGATCGTCGGGTTGGTGGTAACTCCGACAATGGATTTGGTGTCGATGAGCTCCTGCAGGTTTCCCGATCGAAGCCGCTCGCGGGACAGGTCGTCGAGCCAGACGGATACGCCGGCCGCAGACAGTGCCGCGAGGTTTTCGTTTTGCGCCATGATCAGCCCTTTCTAGTTGTCCAGTGTCCGTTCCGCGGCAGCAACGACGGCCTCGGGGGTGAACCCGAACTCGCGGAACAACGTCTTTGCGTCGGCGGACTCGCCGTAGTGCTCGATCGACACGATCTCGCCGGTGTCACCGACCAGCTTGTACCAGCTCTGCGCTACCGCGGCCTCGACCGCGACGCGCGCCGACACCGCAGGAGGCAGCACGGAATCGCGGTACTCGACCGGCTGGGATTCGAACCACTCCACGCACGGCATCGACACGACGCTGGCCTGAATCCCCTTGTCCGCCAGTATCTTCTGGGCCTCCACCGCGAGTTGAAGCTCCGAACCGGTGCCAATCAGGATCACGTCGGGTTCCTCGTCGGGCCGCCCGCCCAGCACGTAACCGCCCTTGGCGACGCCGTCGGCGCTGGTGCCTTCCAGCACCGGAATGCCTTGGCGCGTCAGGATCAACCCGACCGGACCGCTGCCCGCGCCGCGGCACAAGATCGTGTGCCATGCGTACGCGGTCTCGTTGGGGTCGCCGGGCCGCACCACGGAAAGGTTCGGGATCGCCCGCAACGCGGCAAGGTGTTCGATCGGCTGGTGGGTCGGTCCGTCTTCGCCCAGCCCGATCGAGTCGTGCGTCCACACGTAGACGGTGTCGATGTTCATCAGCGACGCGAGCCGCACCGCCGGCCGCATATAGTCGGAGAACTGTAGAAACGTTCCGCCGTACGCCCGCGTCGGCCCGTGCAGCACGATGCCGGACAGAATCGCACCCATCGCGTGCTCGCGGACACCGAAGTGCAGTGTGCGGCCGTACCAGTGGGCGGTGTACTCCTTCGTCGAAATCGATGGTGGCCCAAACGAATCCGCATCCTTGATACTGGTGTTGTTGCTGCCGGCCAGGTCCGCCGACCCGCCCCACAGCTCGGGCAGCTTGGGTCCCAGCGCGGTCAGCACCTCACCTGAGGCCGCCCGGGTGGCCAGCGGCTTGCTGCCCGGCTCCCAGTAGGGCAGCTCCTCGTCCCAGCCGTCGGGCAGCTCCTGCGCGGTCAGCCGGTCCAGCAACGCCTTGCGGTCCGGCTCGCGTTCGGCCCACGCGTCGAAGTCGGCTTGCCACTTCTGATGAGCTTCGCGGCCGCGGTCCACCAGCTTGCGGGTGTGCGCCAGCACCTCGTCGCGCACTTCGAATTTCTTGTCCGGGTCGAAGCCGAGGATCTCTTTGACCGCCGCGACCTCTTCGTCGCCCAGCGCCGCGCCGTGCGCCTTGCCGGTGTTCATCAGTTTCGGTGCGGGATAACCGATCACGGTGCGGATTGCGATGAACGACGGCTTGTCGGTGACGGCTTTGGCCGCGGCGATCGCCTCGTCGATACCGACCACGTTCTCGCCGCCCTCGACGATCTGCACGTGCCAGCCGTACGCCTCGTAGCGCGCCGGGGTGTCCTCGTTCAGCGCGATCTTGGTGTCGTCCTCGATCGAGATCTGGTTGCTGTCGTAGAACACGATGAGGTTGCCGAGTTGCTGGGTCCCGGCCAGAGACGACGCTTCCGACGTCACGCCCTCTTCGATGTCGCCGTCGGAGGCGATCACGTAGATGAAGTGGTCGAACGGGCTGGTGCCCGGCGCGGCGTCGGGATCGAACAGGCCGCGTTCGTAGCGCGACGCCATCGCCATCCCGACTGCCGACGCGAGGCCCTGACCCAGCGGGCCGGTGGTGATCTCGACGCCGGCGGTGTGCCGGAACTCGGGGTGGCCGGGCGTCTTGGAGCCCCACGTCCGCAGCGACTCGATGTCGGAGAGTTCCAGCCCGAACCCGCCGAGGTAGAGCTGCAGATACAGCGTCAGGCTGCTGTGCCCGGCCGACAGCACGAACCGGTCGCGGCCGAGCCAGTGGGTGTCGCTCGGATCGTGGCACATGGCTCGCTGAAACAGCGTGTACGCGAGCGGAGCGAGGCTCATGGCCGTGCCGGGGTGACCGTTGCCCACCTTCTGGACCGCGTCCGCCGCCAGCACCCGGATCGTGTCGACCGCGGCCGAGTCGAGGTCGGTCCAGTCGTCCGGATGGTTGGGGCGGGTAAGGGCGGAGATTTCCTCAAGCGTTGTCACAAACGTGCTCCTCAAGTCGGTAGCAGGCCCTAGTCAACCCTAGTGCGGGTAGCCGGGATGGTCGATCGCTCTGGGTACCGGTGATTAAGCATCGCGCAGCAGCGGACTCGGCCGCGTCGGAATTGCTGTGAATCGACCCTCAAGTATTGGTTGAGCGGCCTCCCGGTCTACCATCGCGTGTAGTAGAAGCTGAGCGCTCGCGCGAAGAGCGACCACATCGCCGAGGAGTAGCTGCGTGAGCATTCGCGAGCGGGCCCGGGTGTCGTGGCCCAACCGCACTCGGTCCACGCTGCTCGGCTACTTCGCCCTGACCAAGCCGCGCGTCATCGAGTTGCTGCTGGTCACCGCGATCCCGGCGATGCTGCTCGCGGACCGTGGCACTGTGGCGCCGCTGCTGATTCTCAACACGCTGATCGGCGGCATGCTCGCGGCCGGGGGCGCGAACACGTTGAACTGCGTCGCCGACGCCGACATCGACAAGGTCATGAAACGGACCGCGTGCCGTCCGCTGCCGCGGGCCGCCGTGCCGACCCGGCACGCACTGGTGTTCGGCCTGGCGCTGTCGGTGGCCTCGTTCTTCTGGCTGTGGTGGACGACCAACCTGTTGTCGGGATTGCTTGCGGTCGCCACGATTGCGTTCTACGTGTTCGTCTACACGCTGCTGCTGAAGCGGCGGACGTCGCAGAACGTGGTGTGGGGCGGGGCCGCCGGATGTATGCCGGTGATGATCGGCTGGTCCGCGGTGACGGGGACCATCAACTGGCCGGCCCTGGCGATGTTCGCGATCATCTTCTTCTGGACGCCGCCGCACACCTGGGCGTTGGCGATGCGCTACAAGGAGGACTACCAGGCGGCGGGCGTGCCGATGCTGCCGGCCGTGGCCAGCGAACGCCACGTGACCAAACAGATCCTGGTGTACACCTGGCTCACCGTCGCCGCGACCCTGGTGCTGGCGTTGGCCGCCGGGTGGCTGTACGCGTCGGTCGCGGTGCTGGCCGGCGTCTGGTTCGTGACGATGGCGCACCAGCTGTATGCCGCAGTGTGCCGCGGCGAGCCGGTGAAGCCGCTGCGACTTTTCCTGCAGTCCAACAACTATCTGGCCGTGGTCTTCTGCGCGCTGGCGGTCGACTCCGCGCTGGCGCTGCCCACGCTTCTGCACTGACTCTGCGCTGAGGGCGTGGGCTACTCGAACTTTCGCGCCCTGGACGCAGAGTCAACGGTCACGGCACCAGCACGATCGAGCCCGTCGTCTTGCGACCTTGCAAGTCCTCGTGTGCGCGGGCGGCCTCGGCGAGCGGATAGCGCCCGCTGACCGTCACGGTGATCGACCCGGCGGCGATCGCGTCGAGTACTTCGCCTGCCCGCCAAGTGAACTCGTCGGGAGTGCGGGTGAAATGCACCAGCGACGGCCGGGTCAGGTACACCGACCCGGCGGCGTTGAGCCGCTGCGGGTCCACCGGCGGCACCGGTCCGCTGGCCGCACCGAACAACGCCAGCGTCCCGCGGACCGCGAGGCTGGCCATGCTGGCGTCGAACGTCGTCTTGCCCACGCCGTCGTACACCGCCGCGACCCCCTTGCCGTCGGTGAGTTCGCGGATTCTCGCGCCGAACGTCTCAGGATCAAAGGGGTAGTCCAGCACCTCGACCGCGCCGGCCCGCCGGGACAGCTCCGCCTTCTCCGGTGTCGACACCGTGGTGATCACCTTCGTCGCCAAACTGGTCGCCCACTGCGTGAGCAGCAGCCCGACACCGCCGGCTCCGGCATGCACCAGCACCGTGTCGCCCTGTTCCACCGGGTAGACGGACTTGATCAGGTAGTGCGCGGTCATGCCCTTCAGAAGCGCGGAGGCGGCGATGTCCGGAGCCACACCGTCGGGCACGTAGGCGACGAAATCGGCTGGGGCGACGCTGTATTCGGCGTACGCGCCGTTGGTCGCGACGGTGACCACCCGGTCGCCGACGTTCAGCGCCGCGACGTCGCCGCCGACGGCCTCGATGGTGCCGCAGACCTCCTGGCCGAGGACGAACGGCACCTCGCGCGGGTACGCGCCGGAGCGGAAGTAGGTATCGATGTAGTTGACCCCGATCGCCTCGGCTTTGATCAGCACCTGGCCCGGGCCGGGGGAGGGTTGGGGCTTCTCGACGTAGCGGAGGACCTCTGGACCGCCGTGTTCGGCGACTTCGATTGCGTGCATCCCACTATCATCCCGGCAATGAAGCTCGCGCGGCCAAACGTGTTCCATCCGCGCATCGTGCTGGCCGGATGTCGGCAGCTTGTCGACGGTGACGGCGACGACGCGGGCCTGATTCCCGCGCTGAGTCGACGCGGCCTGCACGCGCGGTGGCGGTCATGGGACGATCCGGACACGTTGCGCGCCGACGTCGTGATCCTGCGCGCGACGTGGGACTACGCCGAGCGGCTCGACGAGTTCGTGGCGTGGACGACGGCGGTGCGTCACCTGCTCAACGCACCCGCGGTGGTCGCCTGGAACGCGGACAAGCGCTACCTGCTCGACGTGGAGCGGCGCGGCGTGCCGATCGTGCCGACCGAGGTGTTCGGACCTTCTGATCGGGTGCGCCTGCCAGCGGGGGAGGTCGTCGTCAAACCATCGATAGGCGTGGGTTCGGTCGACGCGCAACGGTTTACGGACCGGGCCGCGGCCCAAGCCCACGCCGCCGCGCTGCAGGAGCAAGGCCGCAGCGTGCTGGTGCAGCCCTACGACGACCGGGTCGAGCGCGCCGGGGAGACGGCGCTGGTGTTCCTCGGCGGCAAGCCGTCACACGCGTTCACCAAGGCCGCGATGCTGCCTCCGCAAGGACAGCGCATCGAACTGGATTCCACCGGAACGTACGCAATCGAGACTCTCGCCCCCGCCGACCCGGACTTCGAAATCTGGGACGTCGGGTTCGCGGCGCTGGACGCGGCCGCCCAGCAGCTGGACATCGCCGCCGGCGACTTCCTGTACGCGCGAGTCGACGTCATCGGCGGCATCGACGATCCCCGGCTGCTGGAGCTGGAGCTCATCGAGCCGTCGTTGGGCTGGACACAGCTCGACGAACGAACGCGTGACCTTCAGCAGCGGGAGTTCGCGCGACGCCTGTCGTCAGCGTTGGAGCGGCTCGGGCTTGGTCCGCTCTCGCATCGACGCCCATAGCGCGGCGGTGGCGGCCGTCACGGCGGCGGCGCCGGCGACGTGGACCGCGACCAAGACCGCCGGTACTCCTGCGAAGTACTGCACCGTCCCGACCAGGCCTTGGGCGACGACGAGCGCGATCAGCACGGCGAGGCGCAGCAGCACCGGCCGCGGCGCGGACACCGCGAGCAGGCCGAAGCCCAAGCCGACCAGCAGCGCGAGATAGCCGATCAGCAGCGACGAGTGCGCGTGCACCAGCGTGGTGATCTCGATTGCCAGCCGCGGCACCGTGCGGGTGGGGCTGGTGTCGCCGGCGTGCGGTCCGGATGCGGTCACCAGCGTGCCGGTGACCAGGACCGCCGCGAGTGCGACGGCGCTCAGAACGACCAGCCAGCGCAACGGCTTTGGCGCCACCAGCCGGGGCACACCATCGTCGGGCTCACCGACCTTCACGAACAGCAGCACGGCGAGCCACACCATCGTCATCGACGCGAGCAGGTGCAGCGCAACCGTCCACCACAAGAGCCCGGTCAGCACGGTGATGCCGCCGATGACGGCCTGCACGACCGTCGACGCCGGCATCAGCCACGCGTACACCTGAACCTCGGCGCGACGACGG
The DNA here is from genome assembly GCA_036390735.1 of Mycobacterium sp. Taxonomy (GTDB): domain Bacteria; phylum Actinomycetota; class Actinomycetes; order Mycobacteriales; family Mycobacteriaceae; genus Mycobacterium. The sequence goes on from DASWBF010000525.1 coordinate 11,389, forward strand.
GCCCGGGTGACGGCCAACACGGCCAGCGCGGCGGTCAGCACCACCAGGAACGTCACCATCCGGTTGCCGAACTCCACCGCCTGGTGGATGCGCGGAACCTCGGACACGGCGACCGGGGTGAAGCTGCCCGGGAAGCACTGCGGCCACGTCGGGCAGCCGAGGCCGGACGCGGTGACGCGGACGATCGCACCGGTGACCGCGATGCCGCCCTGCGTCAGGATCACTGCGGCGGCAATCAGACGCTGGGTGCGCAGGCTGGGCATCGGCAACACGTCGACCAGCCGCAGCAGGAACCGCATAGACGAATCTTAACTACAGCTTGTAGTAGCTCAGTTTTGCGCCGGGAGCGACGTTTTGCAGGCCGTCACTCGCACTCTCGCTGCGAAACGTGACTCTCGCGGATCAGTACCAGATGGCGACCAGCTGCCGGCTCTCGTTGAGTTGAGGCGGGTCGGGCAGCGACGTGGCTTCCCGCCGCGAGATGCGGACTGCACTCCAGGCCGGAGTTCGACTCCGACTCATCCCGAGGGGCAGGCGTCGACGCCGAGAGTAACTGTCACGTGAAGCGGAACAGCCGCAGCGCCGCCAGCCCGGCCAGCGTGCCCCACACCGCGAGCACGCACAGGCCGAACCAGTCGACGGACACCGTCATCGCCTGCGACAAAGCCTCGGTGAGCGCGCCCGACGGCGTCAGCCGCGCCACCCACTCGACGCCGCGCGGGACCAACCCGCCACCCAACGTCAACGCCCCGAAACCGGCGAACACGAACCACATCAGGTTGGCAAGAGCCAGCACGACCTCCGCCTTCAGCGTCCCGCCCAGCAGCAGGCCGAGAGCGGCGAAAGCCGCGGTGCCCAGGGCGATCACGACCGCGCCCAGCATCAGGCCGGTCAGCTGAGGCCGCCACCCGAGACCAAAGCCGATGCCGCCCAGGATGATTGCCTGCAGGAAGACGACCGTAACCACGGCAAGCGACTTGCCCGCGATGATGCCCCACACCGGCAGCGGCGTCGCACCAAGCCGTTTCAACGCGCCGTAGCGCCGGTCGAATGCCACCGCGATCGCCTGCCCGGTGAACGCGGTCGAGATCACCGCTAGCGCCATGATCGCCGGCACGAACGTGGCCGCCCGGTTGTCGCCGAACGAACCCAGCGGCAACAGCGTCAGCCCGACCAGCAGCGTGACGGGGATGAACAGCGTGAGCAGCAGCTGCTCTCCGTTGCGCAGCAGCAGTTTCAGTTCGAGACCGTACTGGGCGGCGAGCATCCGCTGCACGGTGTTAGGCCGCGGGTCGGGCGTGAAAGTCTCTGGCGCAAAGCGTGTTTCGGTCACCTAACCTCCCTGCCGGTGAGTTCCAGGAATACGTCTTCGAGGCTGCGCTGTTCGACGCGCATGTCGGTGGCCAGCACGTCGAGCCGAGCGCACCACGCCGTCACTGTCGCGAGCACTTGAGGATTGATCGGCCCCTCGACCAGGTACTGGCCGGACGACACCTCGGTGGCCTTGTACCCCTCCGGCAACGCCGCCGACAGCAGCGACAAGTCGAGCATCCGAGGCGCGGTGAACCGCAGCTGGTTCTCCGCGCCGTTGCGCATGATTTCGGCCGGGGTGCCGGCGGCCACCGCGACACCGCGGTCGATGATCACCAGCCGGTCCGCCAACTGCTCGGCCTCGGTGAGTTGATGTGTGGTCAGCACGACGGTCACGCCGTCGCGGCGCAGCGCGTCGATCAGTTCCCACACCACCAGACGGGCGTGCGCGTCCAAGCCGGCCGTCGGCTCGTCGAGGAACACCAGCTCCGGGCGCCCGACGAGTGCGCACGCCAATGCGAGCCGCTGCTGCTGACCGCCCGACAGCCGTCGGTAGGTGGTGCGCGCGACGTCGGTCAGCCCGAGCGTGTCCATCAACCACTTCGGATCCAGCGGGTTAGCCGCATACGCCGCAACGAGATTCAGCATCTCGCCGGCCCGCGCCGCGGGATAGCCGCCGCCGCCCTGCAGCATCACGCCGATCCGTTCCCGCACGCGGGCGTTGTCGGTGACGGGGTTCATGCCGAGCACCTCGATGGTGCCGGCGTCTGGCCGGACGAACCCTTCGCACATCTCCACGGTCGTGGTCTTGCCCGCACCGTTGGGGCCCAGCAACGCAAACACTTCGGCGCGTTGGACGTCGAGGTCGAGGTCGGACACCGCGGTCGTCGACCCGTACCGTTTACACACCCCGCGCAGTCGCACGGGGATTGGAGCGGTCGAAGTCACGGGGACTCAGCGTATGCGCCGGGCACCGGGCTCGTTGTCGGCGCCGGGGATATCGGCTTCGGGACATCGGGCTCGGCCGCTTCCTCGCTGCCCGTGACGGGATGCGGGACGCTGCGCCACGGCAACATCGAGTAGGTGAGGGCGATCAGGATCAGCACGATCACGGCGCTGGCCACGGTCGCGTCGATGATCTGAAACAACGCGAACCGGTCGCCGTTGGCCGTGGGTCCGAAAATGCCGACGACGAGCGTGACGATGATCGTCGCGATGCGGAAGCGAGGCCGGGTGGCCCAGGCCGCCAGCGGGATGATCGCCCACAGCAGGTACCACGGCTGCACCACGGGGAACAGCAGGACCGTCGCGCCGAGCGCGACGCCCAGGCCGCCGATCGGGTGCAACCGGCCGCGCAGCACCGCGATCAGCAGCCACGACACCAAGATCGCGATGATCAGCACGCCGATGGCACGAGTCAGCCCCAGCACCGCGGTGGTGTGATCGCCCAGGCCCAGCAGGATTCCGACCTGCCCGGTGCCCAGCGCCAACAACGTCGGGGGTGACATCCAACTCCGCACGACATTCGCGGTGCCCAGGGTGTTGACCCAGCCGAAGCCCAGGCCGCTGGCCAACCCGATGGCCGCCGTCACCGCCAGCGACATCAAGCCCAGCAGTCCACCCGCCGCGATCACGCCTCGGATGCTGGCGCCCCATCGCCGCGCGAGCGCCATCGCGACGAAGCCCAGCGCCAGCAGCGACGGAAGCTTCACCTGCGAGGACAAAGTGATCAGCACCACGCCCGCCACCAACATCGCCGGCGGGTACCAAGGCTCCCAGTCGGCGCGGTGACGAGGCCATCGCAGCGGACGGGGCAGCAGCGCACGCGTGGCGTCGACTCCGCGCAGCGCGAACTCGGTGCCGGCCAGCATCAGGCCGAGCATCAGCGCCTCGTTATGAATCCCGGCGACCAGGTGCATGATCAGCAGCGGGTTGGTGGCGCCCAGCCACAGCGCGCTGACCTCGGCGACCCCGCACCGGCGGGCAAGGCGTGGCGTCGCCCAGACGATCAAACCCACGCCGATCAGCACCACCAGGCGGTGACACAGCACGGCCGCGACGATGTTTTCGCCGGTGAGCGACGAAATCCCGCGACCGATCCAGAGGAAGAGCGGGCCGTACGGCGCGGGGGTCTCACGCCACAGGCTGGGCACCGACAGCGTGAAGACGTGGTCGAGTCCCAGGGCCGGCGCCGGGCCGACGCGATACGGGTCGAGGCCGAGCCGGGAAATCTCGCTTTGCGCCAGGTAGGAGTAGACGTCCTTGCTGTACATCGGCGGTGCGATCAGCAGAGGGAGGATCCACAGCATCAGCGTTCGGTCGAGCTGGCTGCGTGACATCCGGCGCTCGCCGAGCGCGAAGCGGCCCAGCATCAGCCACGCGAGTGCCATCATCACCGCGCCGGTGGTGGTCATCGTCAGCGACACGGTCTGCATGCGCGACGGCAGGTTGAGCAGCCGGACCCCGAACGTCGGGTCCTGCACGACGGGCCGCGCGCCGGCGCCCAGCGAGCCGATGGCCATCAGGACCGTGCCGGTGGCGCCGAAGAGCCGGGTCCGCCGCAGGGCCACGACCTCGGCGTCGTTGAGGGGTGAGCCGACAGTCCGCTCGTCGCCGTGCCAGCGGGCAATCGACAAGCTCAGGGAGCCATGGCGGCGGGCTGCCATCCCAGCAGCGTAACGGCCCACGCCGGTGTCCAATCTCACCGCGACCGTTAGGGTGCCCTTCGTAGACCTTGTCGTCGAATTCCGTCACAATGGTGTTGTGAAAATCCGTCCGGAAACTGACCGCCACACCCGTGGCGAGATAGTCCAGTTATTGCTGGAGGCCGGACCCATCACCGCCGGGGCGATCGGCGAGCGGCTCGGTATCTCGGCCGCCGGCGTGCGCAGGCACTTGGACGCATTGCTGGACGCTGGGGACGCGCAGGCCGGCCCGGCGGCGGCGTGGCAGCAGCATGGCCGCGGTCGGCCCGCGAAGCGCTACCGGCTGACCCCGGCGGGGCGGGCCAAACTAGGCCACACGTACGACGACCTGGCGGCGGCCGCGATGCGGCAACTGCGTGAAATCGGCGGCGACGAGGCGGTGCGCACGTTCGCGCGCCGCCGCATCGACACGATCCTGGCGGGAGTAGGTGACGGGCCCGACGACGTTGAAGCGACTGCGGAGCGCGTCGCCGCGGCGTTGACGAAAGCCGGCTACGCGACGACGACGACGCGGGTGCACGGCCAGGTCGACGGCATCCAGATTTGCCAGCATCACTGCCCGGTGTCGGACGTCGCGGAGGAGTTCCCGGAGCTGTGCCAGACCGAACGGGAGGCGTTCGCGGAGATCCTCGGCACGCACGTGCAGAGGCTGGCGACGATCGTCAACGGAGACTGCGCCTGCACCACCCACGTGCCACTGACTGACCCTTCAGCGCACAGCCCGCGCGGGGGGAAGACGAAACTCGAAGGAGCCTCGATATGACGGCTACGCCGGACACGTCGACCCACAAGATTGGCGAGCCGCTCAGCCAGGACGAGGCGATCGCCTCGCTGAGCCGGTACGGGTACGGCTGGGTCGACTCCGACGACGCGGGCGCCAGCGCCAAGCGCGGGCTGTCCGAGGACGTCGTGCGCGATATCTCGGCCAAGAAGAATGAGCCGGAGTGGATGCTGCAGCAGAGGCTGAAGGCGCTGCGCATCTTCCGCCGCAAGCCGATGCCGACGTGGGGCTCCAACCTCGAGGGCATCGACTTCGACAACATCAAGTACTTTGTGCGCTCCACCGAAAAGCAAGCGGCCTCTTGGGACGATTTGCCGGACGACATCAAAAACACGTACGACAGGCTCGGAATTCCGGAAGCTGAAAAGCAAAGATTAGTTGCTGGAGTAGCGGCTCAATACGAATCCGAGGTTGTTTATCACCAGATAAGAGAGGATTTAGAGGCCCAAGGTGTCATATTCTTAGATACTGATACTGGTTTGCGAGAGCATCCGGATATCTTCAAGCAGTACTTCGGGACAGTAATTCCAGCAGGTGATAATAAGTTTTCTGCACTGAACACCTCAGTCTGGAGTGGTGGGAGTTTCATTTATGTGCCGCCGGGCGTGCGTGTCGACATCCCATTGCAGGCTTATTTCCGCATTAACACCGAGAATATGGGTCAATTTGAGCGAACTCTGATCATCGCCGACGAGGGTGCCTACGTGCACTACGTCGAGGGCTGCCTACCGGCCGGTGAACTCGTCACGATGGCTGACGGCAACCTCCGTCCGATCGACTCGATTCGCGTCGGCGACTCCGTCATGAGCCACGACGGCAAGCCTCATCGCGTCAACGCGATTCAGGTGCGAGACCTGAACGGTGAACTGTTCACCTTCACGCCGATGTCCCCCGCCAACGCGTTCTCTGTGACGGCTGAGCACCCACTCCTCGTCGTTCCACGCGAGGAGGTGCGGGTTGCGCGGAAGGCGCGCAATGGATGGAAGGCGGAGGTCGACACCGCGAAGTTGCGCTGTGCCGAGCCGCGCTGGATCGCGGCCAAGGATGTCGCCGAGGGCGACTTCCTGGTCTACCCGAAGCCCAAGCCGATCCCGCACAAGACAGTTCTGCCGCTCGAGTTCGCGCGGCTGGCCGGCTACTACTTGGCCGAGGGACATGCAACGCTGACGAACGGCTGTGAGTCGCTGATCTTCTCGTTCCACAGCGACGAGTTCGATTACGTCGAAGACGTACGCCAGGCGTGCAAGTCGCTGTACGAGACGGCAGGCTCGGTGTTGGTCGAGGAGCACAAGCATTCCGCTCGGGTCACCGTCTACACCAAGGCCGGCTACGCGGCGATGCGTGACAACGTCGGCGTCGGGTCCGCGAACAAGAGGCTGTCGGATCTATTGATGCGCCAGGACGAGACGTTCCTGCGCGAGCTGGTCGACGCCTATGTGAACGGTGACGGCAACGTCATCCGGCGCGGTGGTGCGCTGTGGAAGCGCGTGCACACCACGTCACGCGTCTGGGCATTCCAGTTGCAGTCAATCCTTGCGCGCCTTGGCCACTACGCGACGGTCGAGCACCGCAAGGATCTGTACCAGGTGCAGTGGACGGAAGGTGGCAGCGGCCCGAAGCAGGCCCGCGACTGCGGCGACTACTTCGCCGTGCCGATCAAGAAGCGCGCGGTCCGCGAAGCGCACGAGCCGGTGTTCAACCTCGACGTCGAGCATCCGGACAGCTACCTGGCCTATGGCTTCGCGGTGCACAACTGCACGGCGCCGATCTACAAGTCCGATTCCTTGCACTCGGCCGTGGTCGAAATCGTTGTCAAGCCGCACGCCCGGGTTCGGTACACCACAATCCAGAACTGGTCGAACAACGTCTACAACCTGGTCACCAAGCGCGCCCGCGCGGAGGCCGGCGCCACGATGGAGTGGATCGACGGCAACATCGGCTCCAAGGTCACCATGAAGTACCCGGCGGTGTACATGGTGGGCGAGCACGCCAAGGGCGAGGTGCTCTCGGTCGCGATGGCCGGCGAGGGCCAGCATCAGGACACCGGCGCGAAAATGCTTCACCTGGCGCCGAATACGTCGAGCAACATCGTGTCCAAGTCGGTGGCCCGCGGTGGCGGCCGTGCCTCGTACCGCGGCCTGGTGCAGGTCAACAAGGGCGCGCACGGCTCTCGTTCCAGCGTGAAATGTGATGCGCTGCTGGTGGATACGATCAGCCGCAGCGACACCTACCCGTATGTCGACATCCGCGAGGACGACGTCACGATGGGCCACGAGGCCACCGTGTCCAAGGTCAGCGAGGACCAGCTGTTCTACCTGATGAGCCGCGGCCTCACCGAGGATGAGGCGATGGCGATGGTGGTGCGCGGGTTCGTCGAGCCGATCGCCAAGGAACTGCCGATGGAGTACGCGCTGGAGCTCAACAGGCTGATCGAGCTGCAGATGGAAGGTGCGGTCGGCTAGTGACCAACGTGACTGAAGCGGTTGAGGGTTCAGCCCTTTCCGCCGCCAACTCCGGCTCAACGTTGGCTGGCGCCAACAAGGGCGAGATCTTCACCTCGTTCGACGTCAACGCATTCGAGGTGCCGGGTGGCCGCGACGAGATCTGGCGGTTCACCCCGCTCCGCCGGCTAAGCGGTCTGCACGACGGATCGGCACCGGCCACCGGAAGCGCCCACATCGAGGTCGCAGAGCGGCCAGGCGTGACGGTCGAAACGGTGCGACGAGGCGACGAACGGCTCGGCCAAGGCGGCGCACCCGCCGACCGCGTTGCCGCGCAAGCGTTCTCGTCGTTCAACAAGGCGACGATCGTGACCGTCGATAAAGGCGCCACACCCGGCGAGCCGATCGAGATCAAGCTCACCGGCCCCGGCGAAGGCAAGACCGCATACGGACACCTGCAAGTCCGCGTCGGCGAACTCGCCGAAGCGGTCGTCGTCATCGACCAGCAGGGCAGTGGAACCTACGCCGACAACGTCGAATTCGTGCTGGGCGACGCCTCACGGCTCACGGTGGTGTCTGTCGCCGACTGGGCCGACGACGCCGTCCACGTCACCTCCCACCACGCCGCGCTCGGGAAGGACGCGGTGCTCAGGCACATCGCTGTCACGCTCGGCGGCGACGTGGTCAGGCTGACAGGCCGAGTGAAGTTCTGTGCGCCCGGGGGCGACGCTGAGCTGCTCGGGCTCTACTTCGCCGATGACGGCCAGCACTTTGAGTCGCGGCTGCTGATCGACCACGCCGAGCCGAACTGCCGTTCCAACGTGCTGTACAAGGGTGCGCTGCAAGGCGATCCGGAATCGCACAAACCCGACGCGCATACGGTATGGGTCGGCGATGCGCTGATCCGCGCCAATGCCACCGGCACCGACACGTTCGAGGTGAACCGCAACCTGGTGCTCACCGACGGGGCCCGTGCCGACTCGGTGCCCAACCTCGAAATCGAGACCGGCGAAATCATCGGTGCCGGACACGCCAGCGCCACCGGCCGTTTCGACGACGAGCAGGTCTTCTACCTGCGCTCCCGCGGTATCCCGGAGGACCAAGCAAGAAGACTGATCGTGCGGGGTTTCTTCAACGAGATCATCGCCAAGATCACCGTGCCTGCCATTCGCGAACGCCTCACTGACGCCATCGAATACGAACTAGCTCTTACCGAAGGACGCCTATGACAACTCTTGAAATCAAGGACCTACACGTCAGTGTCACCCCGAGCGAGGGCGAGGAAATCCCGATCCTCAAGGGCGTCGACCTGACCGTGAAGTCGGGCGAAATGCATGCGCTGATGGGACCCAACGGTTCTGGCAAGTCGACGCTGTCGTACGCGATCGCGGGTCACCCGAAGTACAAGGTGACGTCGGGCTCGATCACGCTCGACGGCGAGGACGTGTTGGCGATGAGCGTCGACGAGCGCGCCCGCGCAGGCCTGTTCCTGGCGATGCAGTACCCGGTCGAGGTGCCCGGCGTGTCGATGTCGAACTTCCTGCGCACCGCGGCCACCGCAGTAAGGGGCGAGGCGCCGAAGCTGCGGCACTGGATCAAAGAGGTCAAGGCCGCGATGGATGACCTCGACATCGACCCGGCATTCTCCGAACGCAGTGTCAACGAAGGGTTTTCGGGCGGCGAGAAGAAGCGTCACGAGATCCTGCAGCTCGACCTGCTGAAGCCGAAGATCGCGATCCTCGACGAGACCGACTCCGGCCTCGACGTCGACGCACTGCGAGTGGTCAGCGAGGGCGTCAACCGGTACGCCGAGGAGACCCACGGCGGCCTTCTGCTGATCACCCACTACACCCGCATCCTGCGCTACATCGAGCCGCAGTTCGTGCACGTGTTCATCGGTGGTCGCATCATCGAATCCGGTGGCCCGGAACTGGCCGACGAACTCGACGCGAACGGGTATGAGCGCTTCACCGAGAAAGCCGCCGCGGGGGCATAGCGATGACCACGTCGGCTCGCACTCTGGACATCGACGCGATTCGCGCCGACTTCCCGATACTGAAGCGGGTGATGCGCGGCGGAAAGCAGCTGGCGTACTTGGACTCCGGTGCCACGTCGCAGCGGCCGGTGCAGGTGCTCGACGCTGAGCGGGACTTCCTGACGACGTCGAACGGCGGGGTGCACCGCGGCGCGCATCAGCTGATGGAGGAGGCCACCGACGCCTACGAGCAGGGTCGCGCCGATATCGCAGCATTCGTGGGTGCCGACGCCGACGAGCTGGTTTTCACTAAGAACGCCACGGAGGCACTGAATCTCGTCGCGTACGTCCTCGGCGACAACCGGTTCGAAAGGGCGGTCGGACCGGGCGACGTGATCGTCACCACCGAGCTCGAGCACCACGCAAATCTCGTTCCGTGGCAGGAGTTGGCGCAGCGCACGGGCGCGACGCTGCAGTGGTACAGCGTGACCGACGACGGGCGCATCGACCTCGACAGCCTGCAACTCGACGAGCGGGTGAAAGTGGTGACGTTCAGTCACCATTCGAACGTCACGGGTGCGTTGGCGCCGGTGTCCGAGCTGGTGTCGCGGGCGCGGGCCGTCGGGGCGTTGACGGTGTTGGACGCGTGCCAGTCGGTGCCGCATCAGCCGGTGGACCTCCATGCACTCGACGTCGACTATGCGGCTTTCTCGGGCCATAAGATGTTGGGGCCGAACGGCATCGGTATGCTGTATGGCCGTCGTGAGTTGTTGAACGCGATGCCGCCGTTCATCACGGGCGGGTCGATGATCGAGACCGTGACGATGGAGGCCACCACCTACGCGCCGGCGCCGCAGCGGTTCGAGGCCGGCACGCCGATGACGTCGCAGGTGGTCGGGTTGGCCGCCGCGGCAAGGTATTTGCAGGCGATCGGCATGGACACGGTGGAGGCGCACGAGCGGGAACTGGTGGCTGCGGCGCTCGACGGGCTGTCGGGCATCGAGGGTGTGCGGATCATCGGGCCGACATCGTTGACGGATCGCGGCTCGCCGGTGGCGTTCGTCGTGGACGGCGTGCACGCGCACGACGTGGGCCAGGTGCTCGACGATGACGGTGTGGCGGTGCGGGTGGGGCATCACTGCGCGTGGCCGCTGCACCGGCGCTTCGGGATTTCGGCGACGGCGCGGGCGTCGTTCGCGGTGTACAACACGTTCGACGAGGTGGACCGGCTGGTGGCCGGCGTGCGTCGGGCGGTGGACTTCTTCGGCGGGCCGTGAGTTGCGGCTGGAGCAGATCTACCAGGAAGTGATCCTCGATCACTACAAGCACCCACACCATCGCGGGCTGCGGGAGCCGTACGGCGCCGAGGTTTTTCACGTGAACCCGACGTGCGGTGACGAGGTCAAGCTGCGGGTGGCGCTGAGCGACGACGGGGAAAGCGTGGCCGACGTGTCGTATGACGGTCAGGGCTGCTCGATCAGCCAGGCGTCGACGTCGGTGCTCACGGATCAGGTGATTGGCCAGAGCGTGGGCCGGGCACTCGACATCGTGGGCGCGTTCACCGAGATGGTGTCGTCGCGTGGGACCGTCGAGGGCGATGAAGAGGTGATCGGCGACGGGATCGCGCTTGCGGGGGTCTCGAAGTATCCGGCGCGGGTGAAATGCGCGTTGCTGGGATGGATGGCTTTTAAGGATGCGCTGGCACAGGCCAGCACGAGGATAGATGTGCAGGAGGTGGACGATGAGCGAAACGGCCGCTCAATTGCCGGATGAGGAGTTCCTGGCCGACCTCGAGGAGGCGATGCGCGACGTCGTCGACCCCGAACTCGGCATCAACGTCGTCGACCTCGGCCTGGTGTACGGGCTCAACGTCGAACGCGGCGAGGACGGCACGACCGCGCTCATCGATATGACGCTGACGTCGGCGGCGTGCCCGCTGACCGACGTGATCGAGGACCAATCACGAATGGCGTTGGTGGGCGCCGGGCTGGTGAACGAGATCAAGATCAACTGGGTGTGGAATCCGCCGTGGGGCCCGGACAAGATCACCGAGGACGGCCGGGAACAGTTGCGGGCGTTGGGATTCACGGTCTGAGTACGGCTCGTGCGCGAGATCACGGCCTCCGAGGCGTCACAGAACTTCTCCGCCGTCCTCGACTCGGTCGGGTGCGGCGCTGAACGCAGTGCTCCGGCGCTGGACAGGGGTAGACGTCCCCTCCCACATGTCCCAGTCGATCGTGAAGCCGTGCCG
>DASWBF010000526.1:0-2267 GCA_036390735.1 Mycobacterium sp.
ATGTGGATGCGGTCGAGGGTCATGGTACGGGTACGCGTTTGGGTGATCCGATCGAGGCGCAGGCGTTGCTGGCGACGTATGGGCGCGACCGGTTGGATGGTCCGCTGCGTCTGGGGTCGATTAAGTCGAATATCGGTCACACGTCGGCGGCGGCCGGTGTGGCTGGTGTGATCAAGATGGTGATGGCGATGCGGCACGGGATGCTGCCGCGGACACTGAATGTCGACGAGCCGTCGCCGTACATCGACTGGGACGCGGGTGACGTCAAGCTGCTGGTCGAGGCCGAGGAGTGGTCGGCTGGTGAGCGGCCGCGCCGGGCGGGTGTGTCGTCGTTCGGTGTCAGTGGCACCAACGGGCACGTGATCATCGAGGAGGCGCCGGCGGAGCCGGTGCCAGTCATCGATGCGGTGCAGTCGCATCGCCCGGCCGTGGTGCCGGTGCTGGTGTCGGGCAAGAGCCAGACGGCGTTGGCTGCGCAGGCGGGCCGGCTGCGGTCGTATTTGCTGGCGCGTCCGGAGCTGGATGTGGCCGATGTGGCGTTCTCTGCGGTGGTGACGCGGGCGCTGTTGGATCATCGTGCGGCCGTGGTGGCGTCCGATCGGGAGGGCCTGCTTGCGGGTTTGGGTGCGCTGGCCGAACAGCAGCCGGGCGCGGAAGCCCTTGCAGGTTGTTTGGTGCCGGGTAAGACGGCGTTCTTGTTCACTGGCCAAGGTGCCCAGCGTGCGGGTATGGGTGCGGGTCTGGCGGCGGCTTATCCGGTGTTCGCGCAGGCGCTGGAGGAGGTTTGTGCCGAGCTGGACCCGAAGCTGGGCCGGTCGCTGAAGGAGTTGCTGTTCGCTGCTGGGGGGTCGCCGGAGGCGGCTCTGCTGGATCGGACGGAGTTCACGCAGGCGGGGTTGTTCGCTGTCGAGGTCGCTTTGTTCCGGCTGGTCGGATCCCTCGGTGTCAGGCCGGATTTCCTGATCGGGCATTCGGTTGGTGAGTTGGCTGCTGCGCATGTGGCCGGGGTGTTGTCGCTTGAGGATGCGTGCACGCTGGTCGCCGCCCGCGGTCGTTTGATGGGTGGATTGCCGGCCGGTGGTGGGATGGTCGCGGTGCAGGCGACCGAGGCCGAAGTCTCCGAGTCGTTGAACGGTTTCGAAGGCCGGTTGTCGGTTGCGGCGGTCAATGGCCCGATGGCGGTTGTGGTGTCGGGTGATGTGGATGCGGTCGAGGAGTGGTTGCCGCGGTGGCAGGACCGCAAGACGACGCGTTTGCGGGTGAGTCATGCGTTCCATTCGCCGCGGATGGAACCGATGCTGGCCGAGTTCCGGTCTATCGCAGCGGGTTTGACGTTCCGTGAGCCGCGGATTGCGGTGGTGTCGAACCTGACCGGTGGTGTGGTGTCTGCCGAGCTGGCCGATCCGGGTTACTGGGTCGCTCACGTGCGTGCGGCGGTCCGGTTCGCTGATGGGGTGCGCACCCTCGAGCGTGCGGGTGTGACCCGGTTCTTCGAGCTCGGGCCGGATGCGGCGTTGACGGCGCTGGCGCGGCAATCGCTGGAATCGGTGGATGATGACAGCGCGGTGTTCGTGCCGGTGCTGCGGGCGGGCAAGCCGGAAGCGGAGGTGTTCGCCGGCTTTCTGGGTCAGGCGCATATCGCTGGTGTGGCGGTGGATTGGTCCGCGTTCTACGCCGGTTCGGGTGCGCAGCGGGTCGAGCTACCGACGTATGCGTTCCAGCGAGAGCGTTACTGGCTGTCACCGGGTGCCGGGTCCGGTGATCCGGCAGCGGCCGGGCTGGGCCGGATCGAGCACCCGCTGCTAGCGGCCACTGTCCAGGTTGGTGACCGCGACGAGTGGGTGTTCACCGGCCGCCTGTCCACCGACACCGCCCCGTGGGTACGGGACCACGTGGTGTTGGGCATGGTGATCGTCCCCGGCACCGCACTGGTCGAGCTCGCGGTCGCGGCCGGCCGCGCAGTGGGCAGCCCGGTGGTCGAGGAGCTGGTGCTGGAGGCGCCGCTGACCCTGCACGAGAACACCGCGGTGCACCTGCAGGTCACCATCGGCGAGCCGGACGAGGACGGCCGCCGCCCGGTCGCGATCTACTCCCGCCCCGAGACTCGCGGTGACGACGAGCAGCGCGAGGCGATCTGCCACGCACGCGGCTTGCTCACTCAGGACGACAACCGGGTCGCCGCGTCGTGGATGCCGGCCGAGTGGCCGCCCGTGGATTCGGAACCGATTGCCGCGGATGCGCTCTATGCGCGGCTGACCGAGATCGGA
>DASWBF010000527.1:0-12613 GCA_036390735.1 Mycobacterium sp.
CGGCGGGACTGCGGGCCGAGGCGGTGCCGACATGAGCGGCGCCGGCGAACAGGACCGCGGCGGACTGACCGATGAAGAACGAGCCCTGACGATGCGCCGGTGGGAGCTGGACGTCGAGTACGACGTCGCCGAGAACATCACCGACCCTGCGCTGCGCGCGAATGCGCTCATCCGAGCCAAGCATTGCGGCAAGGCGACTAAGGGCAAGTAGCCCACTCACCGATCGCTCTTACCCCACGGCCAAGGCGGCCACTTGGCGCCCATTTACCCTAGGACTCAATGATTTTCGCGGTTTTGTCGAGCTCGATGTGGATCACCCACGCGCAATAACCCAACCAAGCCAGCCCGGTTCGGCTCGAAGGTCGGCAGCCAAGGCGTGCCCCGCGCGCCAGCCGGGTTTGCTCGCTGCGGGTCATGGTCGCAGAGTAGGTCGCGCCAACGCAGGGGTGACGCCGGGGTGAACCGCCCTGCCGTGACCGCCAGCCACCACCGGAACATGCTTGACCCGCATAGATACGTGCCCCCAGTCGGACTCGAACCGACACTGGACGGATTTTAAGTCCGCTGCCTCTGCCAATTGGGCTATGGGGGCATTGCAGCCACGAAGCCTAGCCGGTCAGGAAGATCGATTAAATTGGCGATCTTCCCATCCTGCCGCCCGGCTTTGACTTCACCGACCGTGTGTGCCCTTCCGTTGCAGGCCATTGCGGAACTTCTCGGCGTGCCGCGAGAGCACCGCGCCACGCTGTCCGATGGTCGAACAAGATTATCGGCGAACAGGACCCGGAGTATTCGAGCTGCAACGCACTCGGCGCTGCCGCCGAATTAGCCGGGCACGCATTGTAATTGGCTGAGAAGAAGGCCAAGCAACTCGGTACGACATCGTCACAATGACGATCGACGTCTTCGTTGTCATGCTGGCCATCACCGACAACGATGATCGTAAGCGCAATCAGAGAATTCACCGATTTGCTGCGGCACCGGCTGAGAAGGTGGACGATTCTTAGGTCGGGGCGAAGAAGCCGTCTGTGTACCGCAGTCCGCAGAGCCGAAAGGACAACAATGAAATCGAAAATAGGAATGGTTGCACCGGCCGCAGCCGCATTGACCGCTGCGGCGCTGGCCTGGGCGCCCGCAGCTATCGCGAGCCCCGATGACTTTCTCAGCGAACTCAGCACGAACGGTGTCTCCTTGCCCGGATTGACGCCGAGCCAGACGGTTGCCGCCGGCTATCAGGCGTGCTCTGCGCTCAAGAGCGGGACCTCCGTCCTCGACGAGATGTCCGCGGTGGAGCAGAAGTACGGTTTCAGCCAGGGCACCCTTTTCGTGAGCGCGGCGACGACGAACCTCTGCCCAGATTTCGCGGGCTGAACCGGTTTATCGAGCCGCGGGGTGCTGCGACCCCGCTGCCTGAGAACTCAAGTCCGACAACGCCAGCTGATGCTTCGGCGGGTGAGGCAGTAGTTCGCGCTGCGTGATCGACAGATCCGCGTCGACGTGCACCGCCACTCCCGACTCGAGCAGCCGCCAGTCGTCGTCGTCCATCGGCTCGCTCGCGAACAGCACCGACGCGTGCTCGTCCAAGTCCTTTGACCGCGCGTGGATTCGGTGGGTCTGCATCTCGAATGCTGTTGAGTAGTCACGTCTGTCGAGCATGAACAATTCGTGCGTCTCCGGATATCGCAAAGCCCACATGTCAGTCGCCGTGGCCAACATTAGATTTGCCGCGTAGATCGGGACGTTCGCCGCGAGCCACGTCATCGCGTCAGCGAATCCCGCCGCAACGTCACCGCTGCGGGCTCGCACCGCGCCGGTAATGAGTGCGAACACCCGCTCGCTATCGGTCTGTCCCACAACCAGATCGGCGACGGACAGCTCGGCCAGCCGCCCGTCGAGCACATCGAGCCCGGCCACGACGCCGTTGTGCGCGAACAACCGATCGTCCTGCAGAAACGGGTGGGTGTTTCGCGCGTCCAGGCTGCCGGTCGATGCGTAGCGCACGTGCGCGATGAACGTCGTCCCGCTCATCTCATGCGCTTCGCTCGCGAACTCGGTGTCCTCCCATGCCGCTATCGGCTCCTTGCGCACCTGCGGTGCGCCGTCGGGTCCGAACACGCCCAGCCCCGTCCCGTCCGGGTTCCTCTTGCTCTGGGCCATCAGGCTGTCCGGCGCGTCCAGCAACCAGAATGTCCCCGTCACCACGGAGCGCCCGGCGTGTAAGCCGAACAGTCGGCACATACGTCGACGCTACCGTTTAATGTCGCTGCATGACCGCTCGGAACGTCATCGCAGCTGCCATCGCCTCGCTCGCCATGCTCACCGGAGCGGCCGGAAATGCGGTCGCCGAACCCGTCGAAGGCACAGAGCCCTCCAACGTCGGCGACGCCAAGACCGCCGCCGTCGCCTACCACGACAGCGGTCAGTATCAACACGACCTCGCGGTGATCGCAGCCCAAGCGATCAACTGGATCGGCACCGAGGTGCCCACCACGCCGCGGGCCGCGATCGTCTTCGACATCGACGAGACCGCGCTGTCGAATTGGGAGGTGATCCGGGCCAACGACTTTGGCCGCTTCATCAACGGACCGTGCAACCTGCCCGACGCGTGCGCCTGGCGGGCGTGGGACGAGACCGCGCAGTCCACGGTCATCGCGCCGACACTGGACACCTACAACACCGCGAAGAGCCTCGGCGCGGCCGTCTTCTTCATCACTGGGCGCGACGAAGGCCAGCGCGCCGCCACCGAGCAGAACCTGCAGTCGGCCGGTTACACCGGCTACACCCGGCTGATCATGCCTGCGCCCGGCGCCCAATACGCGTCGGCCGCGGATTTCAAGGCGCCACAGCGCACCGCAATCGAAGACGAGGGGTACACAATCGTCGCGAACATCGGTGACCAGCCGTCGGACCTGGCCGGCGGCCACTCGCAGCAGACCTTTTTGCTGCCCGAACCGTTCTACCGCATCCCGTGAACGGCCGAGACGGTAACTAGCGCGGAAAAGTTCGAGTGGGGACCACGTGGAATACCGTTTCGGCGCGATGCAGGCGTTGACTTGTGCGCGATTAGGAATTAGGCGTGAAATAGAACCATGAGCGCTCCAGAAGAAAAGAGATGCACCTGCCACTGCGCGAGGTGCGCGGCCGGTAACCACTGCGGCAACTACGGCAGCGGCTGCCAGAAGTTCTACCGCCGCCGCCGCTAACCGATTGAGAGCGCGATGCCGTCGAGGATGTCGTGCTCGCTGACAATCAGCTGGTCGATGCCCGCGCGCTGCCGTAGCGCATAGGCCAGTTCTTCGACCACGATCGCCCCGCCGGCGATCACGTCGACCCGGCCCTCGTGCATGGGACCCAGTACGGCGCGCTGCGCGTGCGTCATCGCGATCAGCCCCTCGCACACGCCGAGCAACTCGGGAAAACCCACCCGCGACAGGTGGATTGCCTCCGAGTCGTAGCGAGTCATCTTCTGCGCCAACGCCGACAGCGTGGTCATCGTGCCGGCCACCCCGACCCACGCGTGCGCGCGGTCCACCGGAACCACTCGCAGCGCCTCGCCCAGCCGCTCACGGACGACCTCCCGGGCGGCGGCCACCTCGGTGGCGGTCGGTGGGTCGGAGTGCAGACAGCGCTCGGTGAGCCGCACGCAGCCGACGTCCGCCGAGAAGCTGGCATCCACATCGTCGGTGCCCAGCACCAGTTCCGTGGAGCCGCCGCCGAGATCGACAACCAGGAAAGGCGCTTCAGCGCAATCCAATTCGGCGACCGCACCGTGAAAGGACAGCGCCGCCTCCTCCTCGCCGGTGATCACTTCGGCGACGGCCCCCGGTACCGCGGCCGCCAAAACCTCGGCCGTCATCGCGAAGAACTCCTGCCGATTCGCTGCGTCGCGCGCCGCCGACGTCGCCACCATCCGCACCTTCGGCACCTGCAAGCGGGCAAGCAATTCCGTGTAGTCGGTCAACGCGGCGCGGGTACGGGCGATCGCCTCCGGCGCGAATTCGCCTGTGGCGTCGACGCCTTGGCCGAGCCGCACGATGCGCATCTCGCGGTGCAGTTCGTGCAGCCCGCCGTCGGCGACCTCGGCGATCAACAACCGGATCGAGTTGGTGCCGCAGTCGATCGCGCCGACTCTCACGTCCAATCCTCTTTGACCAGGAGGCCGTCCATCGTCGGGTCGGTCGCCAACAGCGCCAGAGCCTCGTCACCCAGCGGGTTGACGCCGCGACCCTTGGCAAGCGAGTGCGCGATCAGCACATGCAGGCACTTCACCCGGTCGGGCATGCCTCCACCGGAGAACGTAGTGCCCAACGGTTCGACGGCGTCGCGCTCGGCCAGATAGCTCTCGTGGGCACGCCGATACGCGGCGGCCAGCTCCGGCTCGGCGGAAAGCCGCGTCGTCATCTCCTTCATCAACCCCGAGGATTCCAGCCGGCTGGCCGCCGCGGTCAACGCGGGGTGGGTCAGGTAGTACAGCGTCGGAAACGGCGTCCCGTCCGGCAACCGCGGCGCCGTCTTGACCACGCCCGGCTCGCCGTTGGGGCATCGGTACGCGATCGCCAGCACGCCGCGCGGTTCCCTGCCCAGTTGACGTGCGACCGCGTCGAGGTCGGCGGGGTCAACCACCGGGGGGAGGCGGGGGTGGTCCCGGCGGAGGTGGCGGTGCGGGCGGCGGCGCGGCGGGCGAGGGGATGTTGTGGGGAGTGTCGGCGATCGTGCGCCAAAGTGCGGTGTACCACGGGTCATTCGAGGATGTCGTCGATGAGGACGCGCCCGGCTGATCCGACGGTGTCACCGCCCCCGGCGGCAGTTGCACCTGATACGGGACGTCGCCGGGCATGACGAACCCGAGCCGCTCGCGGGCCTGTGCGGCGATGAATACGGGATCGCCGAGCTTGGCCTTCTGTTGCTCGAGTTCGGCGATCTGCGTACGCAACTGAGCTTCGCTGGCCGCCAGCTGCTTCATCTCCGTGCGCTGTGCGAAATAGGTTCTTACCGGGCCGGCGATGGTCAGTGTCAATACACAGATGACCGCGGCCAGAATCGCCGCTCGCCGCGCCGTGAACCCGAGCCGCTGCTCGCTTTGGCGCGCGGCCGCCGCGGCGATTTGCGCGGTGATCGACTCGGTGACGGGCTCTTCGGCCGGTCGTTGTTCGGCTGCGCGAGGCTCCCGGCGCGGCGCGGTCGACCGCGGGCGTTCCCGAACCGATTCGCTGCCCCGGCTGGGACGTGAACCTGGGGAGCGTCGTTTCGGATCAGGCCGCTTCGCGTCGGGCACCGGTTAGTCGGCCTCCAGCGCAAACCGCGGAAAGGCAAGGTCACCGGAATAGCGCGCGGCGTCGCCGAGCGTCTCCTCGATCCGCAGCAACTGGTTGTACTTGGCGACGCGCTCGCTGCGCGCCGGCGCGCCGGTCTTGATCTGGCCGCTGCCCACCGCGACGGCCAGGTCTGCGATCGTGGTGTCCTCGGTCTCCCCGCTGCGATGGCTCATCATCGTGCGGTAGCCGCTGTAGTGCGCGAGCGCGACCGCGTCCAGCGTCTCGGTGAGCGTGCCGATCTGGTTCACCTTCACCAATAGCGCGTTCCCTGCGCCCTTTTCGATGCCCTCCTCGAGACGTTCCGGGTTGGTGACGAACAGATCGTCGCCGACCAGTTGGACGCGGTCCCCGATCTCCTTCGTCAGCGCGACCCAGCCGTCCCAGTCGTCTTCGGACAGCGGATCCTCAATCGACACAAGCGGATACGTGTCGAGCAGGCCGGCATAGAACGCGGTCATCTGCGCCGAGTCGCGGGTTTCCTTCTCGAACGTGTAGCCGGTGTCGGTGCTGAAGAACTCGGTCGCCGCGACGTCGAGCGCCAACGCGACCTCGGAACCGGGCTTGTACCCGGCAGATTCGATCGCAGACAAGATCAGGTCGAGCGCGGCCTTGGTGCCCGCGACGTCGGGGGCGAATCCGCCTTCGTCGCCGAGGCCCGTCGAGAGTCCCTGTTTCTTCAGCACGGACTTGAGCGCGTGATACACCTCGGCGCCCCAGCGCAGTGCCTCCTTGAAACTCGGCGCGCCGATCGGGGCGATCATGAATTCCTGGACGTCCACGCCGGTGTCGGCGTGCGCGCCACCGTTGAGGATGTTGAGCATCGGGACCGGCAGGATGTGCGCGTTC
Source organism: Mycobacterium sp. (assembly GCA_036390735.1). Taxonomy (GTDB): domain Bacteria; phylum Actinomycetota; class Actinomycetes; order Mycobacteriales; family Mycobacteriaceae; genus Mycobacterium. The sequence goes on from DASWBF010000527.1 coordinate 6,162, forward strand.
GGGCCGCCGATGTAGCGGAACAGCGGCAGCGCGGCCGAATCAGCGGCCGCCTTGGCCACCGCCAGCGACACCCCGAGGATCGCGTTGGCGCCCAGCCGGGACTTGTCCGGGGTGCCGTCCAGATCCAGCAGCGCCTGGTCCACCAGCCGCTGCTCGTTGGCGGACATCCCGATGACGGCCGGCGCGATCTCGTCGAGCACCGCGTTCACCGCCTTCTCGACGCCCTTGCCGCCGTAGCGGGACGCCCCGTCGCGCAGCTCGACGGCCTCGTGTTCGCCGGTGGACGCTCCCGACGGAACCGCAGCCCGCGCGAACGTCCCGTCGGTCAGGGCCAGCTCGACCTCGACGGTGGGGTTGCCGCGGGAGTCGAGGATTTCTCGGGCCCCGACCTGCTCGATGATGGGCACTGCGTCTCCTTCCGGCGGGCTGAACGCACTCACCCTATCGGTGTGTCCTCACAGCGGGCGGCCGTCGGCGTAAGCGGTCGCCCAGTCGCGCACGGTTCTGGCGTACTGGTCGGACAGGTTGTAGGCGCGTAGCGCTTTCATCCATCCCTCCGGCGTGGCCAGGTCGCCACCGCGCCAGCACAGGTACCCGGCCGCCGACAGCGCCGCGTCGTCGAAGTTGTCCGGGCTGACGACGCCGTCGTTGTTGGCGTCGACGCCGTAGAGCCGCCAGGTTTCGGGGATGAATTGCATCGGCCCCATCGCGCGGTCGATTCCGCGATCCCCGTCGAGCAGGCCGCCGTCGCTGTCCATGATCTCGACGTTGCCGTGGGAGCCGTCGAGCTGGACGCCGCGGATCAGCGGGGTGACGTCGCCGTTGGGGGCGATGGCGGCGCCGCGATAGGTGCCATTGTGGCTCTCGACCATCCCGATCCCGGCCAGCGTGGTCCACGCGAGGTGGCAGTCCGGGTTTTCCACTTCGGCCACCCGCGCCGCGTAGGCGTAGGCCTCCAGCGCGTTTACCGGCATGTTGAGCGCGGGCGCGCGGGCATCGGCCCAGGCGTGCAGCCGGCCGGCCGGCCGGCCGGCGGCGTGGGTGTCGATCTCGGGCACCGGATCGCCCGCCGGTGGCGGCACTCCCTCGGGGATCGGCGTGCCGAGGTGCCACGAGCAGCTGGACGCCATCAACACCGCAGTGACCGCCGCGACGGCGACGGCCCGCACCCAACGCACCCTTGTCAGGCCCGCTGCGCCGTCCCTCGCGCGAGGGTGAGACCCCCTGTCCTCCGGCGACACCGCATCTCCTCAACCCACTCTCTGGTCCGTCCCATCGTCCCATGCGATCGACGGCCGTCGGCCCCCCTTCGGCACGGTATCGGACCCATACCGAGAAATTCTCAGGCTTGCTAAGGTGAGCCACACATAACTTTGGGGAGCCAAAGCTGACCTAAGGACAGCGCATGACTGCAGGTGCCGACTTCACGAGCGTGACAGCCGCCGGTCCCACGCTGTCCTCCCAATTGCTGGGCAGCGGACTGATCGGACTGCGCGAGGGCCTGGAAGCCGGGATCGTCGTGATGATCCTCGTCGCGTTCCTGGTGAAGGCGCAACGGCGCGACGCACTGAAGTGGGTGTGGCTCGGCGTTGCCGCGGCGGTGGCGATGACCATTGCAGTGTTCTTGTTCATCCAGTACAGCGCCTACACGGTCACCGATCTCGGTGCCGAGGCGATCGCCGGTATCGCGTCGCTGATCGCGGTCGCGATCGTCACCACGATGGTGTTGTGGATGAAAAAGGCCGCGGCCGGAATGTCCGGCGAGTTGCGCGCCGAGATGGCCAAGGCGTTGGAGACAGGCTCGCTGGCGGTGCTGACGCTGGCGTTCCTTGCGGTGGGTCGCGAGGGATTCGAAACCGCGCTGTTCATGGTCGGGTATGCGGAGGCCGAAACCGTCTGGCCGCTGGTCGGATTGTTGATCGGCGTGCTGCTGGCAGCGGGGATCGCCTGGGGGATGTACATGGGCGCGGTCCGGATCAATCTGGCCAAATTCTTCACCTACACCGGCATCTTCCTGATCTTCGTCGCCGCAGGCATTCTCGGCTACGGCGTGCACGCGCTGCAAACCGTCGGCTGGCTTCCCGGTCTGGGCGCCAAGGCTTTTGACATCACGGGCTGGATGAACTGGTCGGCGTGGTACGGCGAGTTGATCCAGGGCATCTTCAACATCACCCCGACGCCGACGGTATTGCAGCTGATCGTCTACCTCACCTACCTCGTCGTGGTGCTGGCGGTGTTCTTACGTCCCAACCGCGCGCCTGCGCGTCCCACTGGCGGTGCCGAATCGTCGGCCTCCGCAGACGGTGCCGCACCGTCGGCACCGTCTGCCTCTCAACCAACACCCGAAAGGTCCACTACGTGAACGTCCCCCTTCCCCGCTCGCTAGTGGCGGCCGTGGCTGCCGTGCTGGCCGGTGTTTCGCTGGTGAGCTGCGCCGCCAAGGAGTCGGACAACAACTCGTCCGCGTCGGGCGCCGCGACGGAGGTCACCGTCAACGCGACGGACACTGCCTGTGAGCTGTCGAAGACCGAGGCCAAAACCGGCACCACGAATTTCGTGATCACCAACAACGGGACCAAGGTCACCGAGTTCTATGTCTACGGCGAAGGCGAGCGGGTGATGGGCGAGGTGGAGAACATCTCCCCCGGGCTGCAGCGCAAGCTCGTCGTAACCCTCAACGAGCCCGGCACGTTCCAGACCGCGTGCAAGCCCGGCATGATCGGCGACGGTATCCGCGGTGACTTCACCGTGACCGGTGACGCCGTCACGACCAACGCCGAAGGCAAGTTCCAGGTGGCCTCCGAGAACTACAAGCAGTACGTCATCGGCCAGACCGACGCGCTGGTCACTGCCGTCGAAGCGTTCGTCGCCGCGATCAAGGCTCGCGACATCGCGTCGGCCAAGACGCAATACCCGACCAGCCGTGTCTATTACGAACGCATCGAGCCGGTGGCCGAGTCGTTCCCCGACGACCTCGATCCCCGCATCGACTTGCGCGAGGCCGACCTCGAACCGGGCCAGAAATGGACCGGCTTCCACCGGCTGGAAAAGGACCTGTGGGTGACGGGCTTGCAGCCCGACACCAATGCGATCGCCGACCAGCTCGTCGCCGACGTGCGTGAACTGAACCAGAAGGTGAAGTCACCGGACTACACGATCGACTCCACGCAGATCGCCGGCGGCGCACAGGGTTTGCTCGACGAGATCGCGATCAGCAAGATCACCGGCGAAGAGGACATCTTCAGCCACACCGACCTGTGGGACTTCAACGCCAACGTGGAAGGGTCGCAGGCCGCGGTGGGGTCAGTTCGACCCATTCTCGACGAGCGCAACGCCGAACTCGGCAAGCGCGTCGACCAGCGGTTCGCCGAGGTGTTCGCGCTGCTGGACAGGTATCGTCAGGGCGACGGGTTCGTCTTGTACGACACCGTGACCGAGCCGCAGCGCCAAGAACTTTCGCGTGCGATCGACGCGCTGTCCAAGGAAGTAAGCCAGGTTCAAGGTGTCATCGCCCCCCAATAGCGAGCAGCTAGAGGACGATTCCCCCACGCCAGAGCGCGGGGGGATCTCCCGGCGAAAACTGTTCGGCGCGGCCGGAGTCACCGCGGCGGTGGTGGGTGCGGCAGGTGCCGGCGCACTCGCCGGCCGCGCGTCGGCGGCGGCGGCCGACGACTCCACCGAAATCCACCGGCCTATCCGGTTCCGCGGCGAACGGCAGGCCGGCATCGTCACCCCACAGCAAGACCGAATGCACTTCTGCGCGTTCGACATCACGACCGACAAGCGTGACGACGTCGTAGCGATGCTGCGGGAGTGGACGCGGATGGCCGAGCGGATGGCGGCCGGCCACGAAACCGTCCCCGACGGCGCGGTGGGGCTCAACCCGTATGCGCCCCCGGCGGACACCGGTGAGGCGCTTGGCCTTCCCGCGTCGGCGCTGACGTTGACGATCGGGTTCGGTCCGTCGTTCTTCCTCAAGGACGGCAAGGACAGGTTCGGCATCGCCGACCGCAAGCCGGCGGCGCTGGTGGATCTGCCGAAGTTCCCGAACGAGACCATGGATCCGGCCCGGTGTGGCGGGGACATCTGCGTGCAGGCATGCGCCAACGACCCGCAGGTGGCGGTGCATGCGATCCGCAACCTGGCCCGGGTCGCGTTCGGCACGGCCGCGGTGCGCTACTCGCAGCTGGGGTTCGGCCGCACCTCGTCCACCACGCGCGACCAGTCGACACCGCGGAACCTGTTCGGCTTCAAGGACGGAACGCGCAACATCAAGGCTGAGGACACCGACAAGCTGCATCAGCACGTCTGGGTGGCAGCAGGTGACGGCCCGGACTGGCTGACCGGCGGCACGTATCTGGTCGCCCGCCGCATCCGGATGCGCATCGAGAACTGGGACCGCACAGCGCTTTTGGAGCAGGAGCGGGTGATCGGCCGACACAAGGGCAGCGGTGCGCCGAACGGCTACCCCGACGAGTTCGACGAACTCGATCTGGACAGCAAGAACGGCGACGGCGACCCCCTGATCGACGTCGACGCGCACGTGCGGCTGGCCTCAGCCGAGCAGCTGGGCGGCATCGAAATCTTGCGCCGCGGCTACAACTTCACCGATGGGTCGGACGGCTTCGGCCACTTGGACGCTGGCCTGTTTTTCCTTGCGTTCGTGCGCAATCCGCTGACCCAGTTCGTGCCGATGCAGGCTCAACTCGCCAGCAGCGACGCGCTCAACGAGTACATCACGCACACCGGCAGTGCGGTGTTCGCGTGCCCGCCCGGGATGCGGGAGAACGACTCGTCGGCTTATTGGGGCTCGGGGCTGTTCGGCTGAGCGTTCGCGACCGGTCGGGGAGTCAACACAGGGCACATCCGCGGCCAGGGACCAGGGGGTGTTGTCTCACGCTTCGTCCGCTCCAGCGCCCTGATTGATCTGCTGGTTCAGCTCGGGGAACCACGGCCGCACCCACTGACCACGGTGGCGTTTGCTGAGCAGAAATGTGCACGAGCGGGCAATCCCGGGTGGTTTGCAGCGCCATCACCATCCTCCAAAAGTTGAGAAGTTGGTCAGCGTCCTCACTGCCGCTGGTCAGATGTAGTCCGGTGGCTGCGAAAGCACCGGCACTAATTCGTGCAAGGGTTTCCGGCGTAGTAGCCACATCACCAAGGAACGGGTGCGGCAGCTCCACCATCAGCAACAGTCGCAGCGGCGCGGCCATGGAGAAGGCGTCGTAGCGTCGGTCGACGTGGCAGTCCTCGGCCCATTCGTAGAGCGATAGTGCTTTGTGGAAGCCGATGCCGAGGCTTCTTTGCGGTGGTCGTGTACGGGCGACGAACCTGAGTTGCCCTTAGCCGTCAGGTGTTTCGTCCGCCGTTGACGCCGATGATCTGGCCGGTGATGTAGCCGGCTTCATCGGAGACGAGGAATGCGCAGGTTGCGGCGATATCTTCGGGGCGTCCGATACGTCGTACGGGGGTGGCGGCGACGAGGTCGTCGAGGGTGTTGCGGCCGAAGTCACCACGCTGGGCTGCGTTGCGCAGCATCGGGGTGTCGACGAAGCCGGGGGGCACGGCGTTGACGGTGATGCCTTTGGGGCCGTATTCGAGTGCCAGGGATTTGGTGAGACCGTTGACGCCGGATTTGGCGGCGACGTAGTGGGTTTTCATGGGTGTGCCGGAGTGGGTGCTCGAAGAGGAGATGTTGACGATGCGTCCCCAGCCGGCGTCGAGCATGTCGGGCAGCACTGCCTGGGTTGTGTGGAACACGCCGTTGAGGGTGACGTCGATGACGCGCTGCCATTCGGCGAAGGAGATGTCGAGGAACCGCGCGGAGCCCTCGGCGCCTGCGGCGTTGACCAGAATGGTGACCGGGCCGAATCGTGACCGGACGTCGGCCAGTGCGTTGTCGATTTGCGCGCGGTCGGTCACGTCGACGGTGTATGACTGACCGCCTTCGGCGGGGGTGATGTCGAGAGTGGCCACCTGGTAGCCATCGGTGATGAGGCGGTGCACGATCGCGGCGCCGATTCCGGAGGCACCGCCGGTGACGATGGCGGTGCGTGGGTTGCTGGCGGGTGGCATGGGGGCTCCGTGGGAATGTTCTTGTGGTTCAGCGATGTGGTGGGGGTTCAGGCAGTCCCAATGTTCGACGACCGACCTCGATCAGGTGGGCACGCAGGGTGTCGTCGTCGATTCGGTGTGGTGCGGTCGAGGCCCCGCCGGCCAGCCCGGTCATGACGACAGCGGCGTTGATCGACCCTGACACAGACGAATCGGCGCCGGCCAGCAGGGCGAGCTGGCGGTCGATGACCGCCGACCACTCGGGTTGGTTGCGCAGCACGCAGCGGACACTGGGGTCGAAGGTGGTCACGGCGGCCAGGGTTCGGTTTCTGGAGACGATGTCGGCGTAGCCGGTGACCATAACCTCGGCGCGGGCGCGGGCGCTGCGTTGACGCTCG
>DASWBF010000528.1:0-3240 GCA_036390735.1 Mycobacterium sp.
GGATCAGCATCGCGTCCGCGTACGGCACCAGCACCAGGTCGGCCATGAAGCCGCCGCCGTCCAGGCCGGCCAGCGGGGCCATCCCGTACATCGCCATCAGCGGCGCCGAGCCGCACGATCCCGTCACGCCCCGACGGCATTCGCGGCACTGGCCGCAGCTGATCTGGAACGGGACGACGACACGGTCACCGACCCGGACGCCGGTTACAGCGTCACCCACTGCGACGACCTCGGCGATTCCCTCGTGGCCCACCGCGTGCCCCGGCGGCATCGGCAAGACCCCTTGAGCCACGCCCACGTCGAGGTCACAGCAGGCGATCGCCACTGGTCGCACGATCGCCTGCTCCGGCCCGGAAACCGTGGGTTCCGGGGCGTCTCGCCAGGCGTATCGCCCGGCCTCTTCGAACATCAAGTGCCGCACTCTTGCCTTCTCTCTTCGCGCAAGCGGCTCATCGGAAGCCTTCTCTCTTCGCGCAAGCGGCTCATCGGAAGAATTGTTGAATGATCTTTCTAGTATTGTCAAGGGTGTGCCCCGCCCTGACCGCAGCCGCGCCGCGCTGATCGACACCGCAGGCACCCTGTTCCGCCGACAGGGTTACGCCGCGACCGGCCTGAACCAGATCCTCGACGACGCCGGGGTGAAGGCCGGCTCGCTGTATCACCACTTCCCCGGCGGTAAGCAGGAACTGGCCGCGGCCGTGGTGGAGTCCGCCGGCGCGCAGATCGAGCGAGTGTTGCGGGCCGCGCTTGCCGACGACGCTTCGGTGGCTTCGGTCGTCGACCGCTGGCTGGACATGCTCGCGGCCGGGCTGGCCGCGGACTGCCGCGACGGCTGCCCGGTGGAGCCGATCGCCACCGAATCCGTGCATGCGAGCGACCTCGTGCGGCGGGCCGCGGCATGCGCGTTCGACAGCTGGTGTGCGGCCATCGCGGAGCGGCTTCGCAAGGATGGCTGGGATAGCACGCGCGCAGATCAGACAGCGCTCGCCGTCGTTTCGATCGTTGAAGGGGCGCTTGTGCTTTCGCGCACGAGCGGCGACGTCGCGGCGTTGCGCGCCGCAAAGAATGCCGCGCAGTCGCTGTTGCGTAGCGAGATCCGCGACAATTGAGACATGACTGCTACTTCGCGTTCAGAGTCCAAGTGGTCGTTGTGGTCGGAGGGGTCTGTGCTGAGCATCGGCAGTAAAGGATCGGTGTTGTCGATCGGCTCGATCGGCTCGGCGCTGTCGATCGGCTCAGTCGGATCGATATTGTCAGTCGGCTCGATCGGTTCGGCCGGTTCGCTGCTCTCCGCGCTGTCGGCCCGGTCAATCGGCTCGCTGATGTCCTACCGCTCGGCGTGGGCCGCGCTAAGCGCACCACGTTCGAAGGACTGACTACAGATCCAGACCGATGTCGAGCACCCGCACCGAGTGCGTGAGTGCGCCGACCGCGAGGTAGTCGACGCCGGTCGACGCGTACGCGTGCGCGTTGTCGAGCGACAGCCCGCCGGACGATTCCAGCTTCACCTTCGGTGCACGTGCGTCGCGGCGCTGCACGGCAATCTGCGTCTGCCACACCGGGAAGTTGTCCAGGAGGACCAGCTCGACCTGCTCGGCAAGCACGTCGTCGAGCTGGTCGAGAGAGTCGACCTCCACTTCACACGGCAGCCCGGGTGCGGCGGCCTTGACGGCGCGAAGCGCCGCGACCACCGACCCGGCCGCAGCGACGTGGTTGTCCTTGATCAGCGCCGCGTCACCGAGTCCCATCCGGTGGTTCTGTCCGCCCCCGACCCGCACCGCGTACTTCTGCAACGCTCGCAGGCCAGGCAGCGTCTTGCGCGTGTCACGCACGATCGCGCGGGTGCCCGCTACCGCGTCCACCCACTGCCGGGTCGCGGTGGCGATGCCGGACAGGTGGCACACGAGGTTGAGCATCGTCCGCTCGGCCGTCAGCAATCCCCGCGTGTCGCCCTCGACCCGCAGCGCGATGACGTAACGCTCGAGCCGATCCCCATCGGACAGGCGCTGGAGCACTCGATAGCCACCTATGCCGAGGACTTCGTCCAGCACCAGTAGCGCAACATCGACCCCGGCGATGACCCCGCCCTCCCTGGCGACCAGCGCGGCCGTCGTCGTCGCGTCGGCGGGCACCGTCGCCTCTGTGGTGACATCAGGCCCGTATCGCAGGTCCTCGTCGAGCGCACGACGGATCACCGCACGGGCCTCGGCGACCTCGTGCTCGCCGAGCCGCATCAGCCGCAGGCCCCGGCGGGCACGGGCGCGTTGACGACGACGCCGCCGTCCGATGCCAGCCGCACTGAAATGCTTTGTGCCTGTGCGGGATCCGTGTGCGGACAGTCGGCGCGATGGTGGCACCCGCGGGTCTCCGACCGCGCCAGCGCAGCAGCCGCAACAGCGCGCGCGGTCACCGTCAACGCGATGTCCTCGATCGCGGAGCGGCTGCGGGCGGCGCATGCGGGCGCGACCTCCAGCCGCTGCTCAAGCTCGGTCAGCCCGTGGGCGTCACGGACCACCGACGCATGCGCGCTCATAAGCCGCTGGAGATCCTTGCGGCCCAATGCCTTACGAGTCGAAGGTTCCGGCGACGACGCGACAACTGCGCCCCGAGCCGTGGTGTGCTCCGCGGCCGCGCGTCCTGCCCGGCCGCCGACGACCAGACCTTCGAGCAGGCTGTTGGAAGCCAGCCGGTTGGCCCCGTGCATACCCGTTCGCGCCACCTCGCCCGCCGCGAACAGCCCCGCAAGCTCGGTGCGGCCGTGGACGTCGGTGACCACGCCGCCGCAGCTGTAGTGCGCGCCTGGCACGACGGGAATCAGGTCGTGCGCCGGGTCGATACCCGCCGCGCGACATGCCGCGGTGACGGTGGGAAACCTGCGTGCAACGTCGGAGACCGCGCGGGCGTCGAGGTAGACGCACGGGTCGCCGGTCTGCCGCAGCCGCGCCTCGATGGCAGCAGCGACCACGTCGCGGGGGGCGAGGTCGCCCATCGGGTGCACGTCGGCGGTCACTGAAACGTCTTGCGCATCAACCAGTTTGGCGCCTTCACCGCGTAGCGCTTCGGTGATGAGCGGCCGGCGGCCCTCGACCCGGCCGTCGCAAAGCATCGTCGGATGGAACTGGACGAACTCGATGTCGCTCACCGGCACGCCCGCCCACAGGGCGAGCGCGACGCCGTCGCCTGTCGACCCTTCCGGGTTGGTGGTGGCACGGTACAGGTTGCCGAGTCCGCCAGTCGCGA
>DASWBF010000529.1:0-6747 GCA_036390735.1 Mycobacterium sp.
CCACCCTCAAGTCGCGCGGGGCGGCGGGGGTGTGGGATGACAGCCAGGAGTTCGTCGCGGAATATCTGCGGGCGGTGGGGCTGAGCACCCGACCCGACTGGGTCTACGGCGTCGGACCGCGTGGCGTGTGGAGCGACGATCCGGGACGGTGGTTCATCGCGCATGCCGCGACACCCGACATGCTGGCCTCCGCCCGCGCCCATGCACCCGGCGCCGGCCCACCACCGGCACCGTCACCGGCGATCGCGTTCGTCTCCGTCGCGCAGTTCCCGGTTGCGCTTGTGCGCCGAGCGAAAGGTGAACCCGCACCGTCCATCGCTGACGCGATCGTGGGCGCCATCGTCTACGGCGGCCTGGCGCCCGGCGATTGCTTCGGCGCGTGCCCGCTCGGGATTCCGCAGTACGTACACGAGGAGAATTCGTGTGCGGGCATGACCGTTGGCAGCAACGGTGTGGTGATCACCGCGGCATATGACCGAATTGCGCCGTGGCACGAAGCATTTCGCCGCGATGCCCCGCACCCTGTCCCGTTCGACGGCCCGATCGTCGGGCGATCAGGTCCCGTGACCGTGGTGCGGCTTGACTACGGCGACGTGTTCGCTCGAAGGGTTGAGAAGGGTGATGCGATGGTGCCCGCTTCACCGATCGAGCTGGCGGTGGCGTTCGTCGAGACGGTCGGCGCATCAAGCCTGCCGACTGCTGGGGCATCTGCGAGGTGCAGCTGGGGATCAACGCAAGGGACACGTATGCGCAGGTGATCTACCGTCCAGGGCCCGATGACGCCGCGGGCCGCGACCGCTTCAGCCGTTACATCGTCGCCCTGGGTGCCGATCCCGCGGCGCTCGACTACGGCCGCCGCGAGGGCCGGATGATGGCCTCGGGCAAGCGTTTCAAGATGGTCATCGGTAGTGGCGTATGAACACCGTCGGTGTGCCATGGTGAGACCATGAAGACACATCTGAACTGTCCGTGCGGTGAAGCGATCACTGGCACGGACGAAGACGACCTGGTCGAGAAGACCCAGGCGCATCTGGCCGATGCGCATCCCGGCCTGCAATACGACCGGGACGCGATCCTTTTCATGGCGTACTGACGCGGTTCGCGTCGCCGCTACGGGACGACGGTTGAGCCGATCGTCGGCAGGAACGTGCACTGCTTTTCGACGGTCGTGACCTGACCGAAGATCGTCGACATGACGCTGCCCGACCCGGTGTCGGCGATCGCCACCAGCGTCGTCGGGCCGTCGGGATTGATCTCCGGGTTGGACTTCAGTGTCGCGCTGCCCGACTTACCTGTCGTCAGGTTCACCCATGTGACGTTCAGCGGAAGCTTCTGCTCGGCCGCCGGTCCCGGCGTGCCGATCGCGGTGAACACATAAGCGGTTTGGCCGGCTTTCGGGCCGGGCTTCGGAATGGACGCAGGGCCCGCCACCGACATCGCGGTCGCAATCGAATTGCCGCCGTCAGCGAGGCAGCCGTTTCCGATCGACGGGTACATGAAGTCCTGCGTCGGCGGCGCGTCCGGCCCGAATGCCGACGGGGCGGGGGCGGGGCCGGGCGCCGGTGGCGGTGGTGCCGGGTCGGGCGCGGCGGCCGGCGGTGGTGTTGAGTCGGGCGCGGCAGCGGGCGCCGGTGCGAGCGCTGCTCCGGTTGCCGGCCCGACGGCATTGGCGGGATCGACCCCGGTGGGCAAATGCGGGACGGTCCCGGGCTCCGCACCGACCGCGGGAACGTGGACCACTGGGCTCGCCGGCGCCGCCGGGTTCGCGGGAGCGGGCGCTGTAGCCGCGGCTGGGAGCAGTTGGTTCAGGTTGCCGGGCATCGCGAACTTGTTGGGCAGCTTGATCTGGATGCCCTGAGCCGGCGGGCCGCTCGGACCGGATGGCTGCTGCACGAACTGGTTGACCGACGTCGCGACCTGCCGGGAGTCGGCCGGGGCGGCCGAGTTGCCCGCGAACGCCGACGCGGCCGCCATCAACATCGACGCGGCGTTCTGCGGATTGGCCGCGGCCTGCTGCAGTACCGGGCTGAGCTGCTCCATCGCCGGAAGGCCGGGGGCTTGGGCGATGTCGATCGGGATTGCCGGTGGTGCCGGATCGGCCGCCGCCACGCCTGCCGTCGCCCAGGAGCCCGCCACCGCCAGCGCGGCGACGGCGGCGAACAGCGTTCGGTGTCCCTTTTTGGCGGCAGGCATGACTGCGAACGTATCTCGATACAGAAGTGACTCAAGTGACACGTGTGGCGTTTATGCAACCGTTACGGATGTGAGCGGCTTCGGTGATTTCCGGTGCGCCGCGCGCTGATCGCTAAAGTCGGGCGGATAGACACCGTCACCACCGCCCCGTCGCCGACGCGCGACCGGTTGGCCACCATCGCCCCGCTGCTGCTCGCGCTGAGCGTCGCCGCGAGGCTGGCCTGGACTTACCTCGCGCCCAACGGCGCGAACTTCGTCGACCTGCACGTCTACGTCGGTGGTGCCGCCACGATCGGTACGGACCACGCGCTCTACGACTTCGTCTACGCCGACCAGACCCCCGACTTCCCGCTGCCGTTCACGTATCCGCCGTTTGCAGCGGTCGTCTTCTACCCGCTGCACCTGCTGCCGTTCGGGTTCGTCTCGTTCGCGTGGACCGTCGGCATCATGGCGGCGCTGTACGGGGTGGTCCGCGTCAGCCAGCGGCTCCTGGGGCGCGGGAGCCACCGCGCGGCGATGTGCTGGACCGCTGTCGGCATCTGGATCGAGCCGCTGCGCAGCACGCTGGACTACGGCCAGATCAACGTGCTGCTGGTGCTGGCGGTGTTGTACGCGGTGTACAGCACGCGCTGGTGGCTCTCGGGTCTGCTCGTCGGCCTCGCCGCCGGCATCAAGCTCACGCCGGCGATCAGCGGGTTGTACTTCCTGGGGGTAAAGCGTTGGGGCGCAGCGCTGTTCGCTGCCGCCGTGTTCGTCGGCACCGTGGGCGTCTCGGTGCTGGTGTTGGGGGACCAGGCCCGCTACTACTTCACCGATCTCATCTTCAATGCCGAGCGGGTGGGTTCGGTTGCTACGTCGCAGAACCAGTCGTGGCGTGGAGGCATCAGCCGCATCGTCGGACACGACGCCGGCTACAGCGTGCCGGTGATCGTCGCGATCGCGGTGACCGCGGTGCTGGCGGTGCTGGCCTGGCGGGCGATCGGCGCGGGTGACGCCGAGAAGCCCGACCGTCTCGGCGGGATCGTCGTGGTGCAACTGTTCGGGCTACTGCTGTCACCGATTTCGTGGACGCATCACTGGGTGTGGCTGTTGCCGACGATGATCTGGCTGATCCACGGCCCGCTGCGGGATCGGCTCGGCGCCCGGATCCTCGGCTGGGGCTGGCTGGCGCTGACGCTCATTGGTCCGCCGTGGCTGCTGAGTTTCGCGCAGCCGACGATCTGGCAGACCGGCCGGCCGTGGTATCTGGCGTGGGCCGGTCTGGTGTACATCGTCGCCGCGGTGGCGACGATGGCGTGGATTGCCGCTACTGGCCGACGATCTCGTCGATCTGTTTCGCCAGCGCAAGATCCTTCTGCGTGATTCCGCCTTCGGAGTGCGTCGACAGAACGAAAGTCACTGTGCGCCAGCGGATGTCGATATCCGGATGGTGATCGGCGGCTTCCGCGGCCTCGGCGATGCGGCGCACTGCGTCGATGCCGGCGAGGAACGAGGGGAATTTCACGGAGCGGCGCAGCGCCTTGTCGACGCGTTCCCACGCAGCGAGTTCGGGTAGCGCGGAGTCCACTTCTTCGTCGGAGAGCACGGCCATAAGACCAAAGGTACCTATGGTGTCGCTGGTCGTGGGGCGTCGCGCTCCAGCGCCTTCGCGCAACCGGCAAGGACCGCGAGGAAACTCCGCTTGAGCACCCGGGAGGTGACCGCCTCCATCACCTTTCCGCCCGCGCGAGCCGGATGGGTATAGGTGGTCACCCAGTCGACGTGTGTGCCGTCGCCTGACGGGCTGAACGTCAACGTGCCGCCTTCGTGGTCGAAGGCCGGGAAGGAGGCGGACGATCCGGTAGGAGTAGCTCCGCGGCGCGTCGTAGGCCGTGATCTCCTCGCGGAACCACGCGCCCACCGCGGTCACCTCCCGCACCGCCCCCTTGCCCGGCTCCGACGAATCCTTCGCAAAGCCGGCCTTGAGGACCAGTGGAGGGGCGGTCAGGCTGGCCGGATCGGCCAGCCAGTCGAAGACCCGTTCCGGCGATGCGGCGATCGTGCGTTCCACGTGCAGCTTGACCATGAGACGAGCCTAGTGCCGGCCGACCGTATACCGTCGTGGGCGATGAGCGCTCGCGCGAAGAGCAGATAGCTTGTGCCATGCAGAACCAGATCGTCGTCGCCGGCGCGCTGATCGCCGGAGACAGATTGCTGGTGGCACAGCGGGCGCGGCCACCGGAGCTGGCGGGCCGCTGGGAGCTGCCCGGTGGCAAGGTGGCACCCGGCGAGACCGAGGCCGCCGCGCTGGCCCGCGAGCTGGCCGAGGAACTGGGCATCGAGGTGTCCGTCGGGCCGCGGTTGGCCGGCGACGTCGCGCTGAGCGACACCACCACACTGCGCGCGTACCTTGTCACGCAGACCTGCGCCACCACCGCGTCCGCGCATGACCACCGCGCGGTGCGTTGGGTTGCAGTTGCCGAATTGGCGGAATTGGACTGGGTGCCGGCGGACCGGATCTGGATTCCGGAGCTGACGCGTCTGCTGTCGGCGGACAGCGTCCGTTGAGTATGTTCTGAGCCTGTGCGCGTCCTGCGGTTCCTGTGGCAACGAGTGCTGGCGTTCGACCGGATCGGCTCGCGCATCCCGCAGCTGATCCAGATCTGGCTCGTCGAGCTGTTCTTCGTGATGCCGCTGGCGTTCTTCATCGGCAAGGTCATCGACATCCGCGGCGCCTTCGGGGTGCCGGGCACCGGGGAATCGCTCGACAGGGTCTTCTGGGGGCGCGCTGGTGGTGGCTCTGGTCGCGGGGTTCTTCTTCGTCCGGTCGCTCGTGAAACCCCGTGTGGTGCAAGGCAGTTGGACACCCATGTCGCATGTGCGGGCCGGTGACTTCGCGGTGTTCGCGGCCAACACCCGGGCCACCGTCACCTACCCGTACCTGACCAGCCATCCGTCGTACGCGCTGTTGTTGTTGCTGACCGCGCCGATCCCCGCGGTGATGGTCGCCGCGACGACCAACCACGGCGACAGCACATTCTACTGGCGGGTTACCGGCATCATCGGGCTGATCATCATCGCCTGCATGGCGCTGGCTCGCGTATTGGCCTGGTACGTCTTCAGATTCGGGCGCAACAAGCTCGACGCACAACTCGGCGGCCTGCCGATCTCGCAGCGACGGCTGGGCTGGGAGTGGTGGGACGAAAAGCGGACGATCGCCGCACTGCCGGTCGTGACGGTCGCCGACAGCCAAAGCGCGGCAGGCGAATACCGGCGGGTGGAAGGCACGCTGGACAACCTGGTCACCGACGGTCGTGTCGAGCGCGTCGAGCCCGATCACCGGCGCCCCGGCCGGCCACCGCTGGTTTTCCGGGCGGTTCGCCGGATGGACCCGGGTGGGCCGCGGCGCTATCAGATGCTCGCCGAGATACTCACTCTCAGTCTGGCCGGCGATCGAAACGCCGGTGTCAAGGCGCTCGAAGCCGGCCGCGCGTGGGGACGTGGCCTCGGTTCGGCCACGGAAAAGGCGCCGGAAACCACGAAAGCTGTCGATCAGCTGGTCGACCTGCTCGACGAACTCGGGTTCGCGCCGGAACGCCGTGTTGCACACGGTGAGCCACAGGTAGGGCTACGGCATTGCCCGTTCCTCGAGTTCGCCGAGCACAGGTCGGACGTGGTGTGCCCGATTCATCGCGGAATCATGCAGGGAGCCTTGGAAACCTGGGACGCGCCAGTCATGGTCGACCGCCTGGACCCGTTCGTCGAGCCGGACCTGTGTCTGGCACGGCTCACACCGGAGGGAACGGCCACATGAGTCTCGGCCCGGCGATCGCGGTCGCGCTCATCTTCGTCTGGCTTGGCAAGGTGCTCGCCAATTCCTTCCTCGAAGCGCCGCTGAAGTTCCGCGCGCCCGGGGTCACCCTGCAGATCGGACTCGGCATCGGCCGTCTGGTCTTTCGCGCGCTCAACAGCGCCGAGGTGGTCTTCGCGGTCATCATCGCGATTGCGTTGACACCGACCCACCCGCCGGTTGGTGTCATATCGGCGCTGGCACCGCATTCGTCGCACTGGCCGCGCAGTTGCTGGCTGTGCGTCCGCGCCTGACACGCCGCTCGAATGCGGTGCTGACGGGTCAGGACGCGCCCCGTCGCTCTCGGGGGCACTACGTCTACGTCGCGCTCGAGGTGATCAAGGTGCTCGCGTTGGCCGTCGGCGGGATTCTCTTACTCGCCAGCTGAACCGCGATCATTTCCGTCGCGCTCGCTTGTACACCTTCTTTGAGTTGCTTGCCGTGCACCCCGGAGCGGTCTGCCTTTCGCAGTGCACCGATCACGACCGGGCACCGCTTGCATCGCGGCTTGCGGCGACTTCACTTCTGCTTCGGCTGTGCGGCGATGAGCTTGCTGGGCTCTACGTTTACCTTCGGCGTCAACCCGCAGCCAGGGCGGCGGCCAGCGTGGCGACGAACCTTGGGATCGCATCCGGGTCGCCCGTGGATCGGGTGGGATTCAGTTCGCCGATCGACAGGACGCGTGCGCCTCCGCAGCGCTTGACCTGATCCAGTGTGATGCGCAG
>DASWBF010000530.1:0-5757 GCA_036390735.1 Mycobacterium sp.
ACCGGCTCGTCAACGGTGAGATCGATTTGGCAGAGTTGGACCCGGAATTCAGCCTGCGCCGGTCCGCCGAGGGCATGGCCGTGCGCACCCGCTTCTTCGACCGCATGTTCCTCGACGCCGGCACGATGGGTGTTCGTCAGGCGGTGATCCTGGCCGCGGGCCTTGACGCGCGGGCGTACCGGTTGCCGTGGCCGGACGGCACGGTCGTGTACGAGGTCGACCAGCCGGAGGTCATCGAATTCAAGACGAGCACGCTGGCCGAGCTCGGGGCCAAGCCCGCCGCCGTCCACCGTCCGGTCGCGATCGACCTCCGCAACGACTGGCGTAACGCGTTGCTAGACAATGGTTTTGACCCCACAGCGCCGACCGCGTGGAGCGCCGAGGGGCTGCTGATCTATCTACCTCCGCAGGCCCAGGACCAGCTGTTCGACACGATCACCGAGCTCAGCGCGCGGGGCAGCCGGCTGGCCACCGAGCACATCCCGGACACGAATGTCTTCTCCGACGAGCGCTCGCAGCGCATCAAAGAGCGGATGAAGAAGTACGGGCATGACATCGACTTCTCCAACCTCATCTACGAGGGTGAGCGCAGCCACGTCGTCGAGTGCCTGACCTCGCTCGGCTGGCAGGTGTCCGCGCTGACGATGCGGGACGCCTACGCCGCGAACGGATTTCAGTTCCCGGAGAACGAAGCGCTGGCGACGTTCGCCGACCTCACCTACGTCAGCGCGGAGTTCGGTTAGCCAGCTCGAGGAACCGGCCGTAGCGGTCCTGCGTCGCAGCCGCGCACACGGGGTCGGGTTCGACGACGTGCCCGGTGGCGGCCCATCTGGCGGCGTCGCTCATCGACGACTCCAGGCCGACCGCCATCCGGGCGAGGAACGCGGCTCCCAGCGCCGCCCCCTCGGCGACCGCCGACACTTCCACCGGCCGCCCGGTCGCGTCGGCGATCGCCTGCATCCACGGCTCGACGCGAGTGCCGCCGCCCGTCGCCACGACGCGCGACACCGGCACTCCGCTGAGCTCGATCAGGTGGCGGACGACGAATCCCGACGCCTCGTAGGCGGCCCGGCGCAACGCCGCGCCATCGTGGGTGAGATCCAACCCGTCGAGCACGCCGCGCCGATCCGGATCGTGGAACGGGGTGCGCTCGCCTCGCACATATGGCGACCACACCGGCACCCGGCGAGGATCCGTCGTCGTCGAATCACCCGGCGCCACAACACGATCCACCCAGTTGAGGAACAGCCCTCCGGCGTTGCTCGCGCCGCCGATGCGGCTCTTGCCAGCCGCGATGTGCGGGATTGTCCACAGCCCCGGCACCTGTATGGCCTCGGGAATCGTCGTCCAGACGATCAGGGTCGTCCCGCACAGCACCAGCACGTCGCCGTCGCGGTCGGCTCCGGCGACAAGCTGTTCGCACAACGCGTCGATGGCACCCGCGGCCAACACGGTGCCGGTCCTCCTCACCCGGCCGACGGGTGCGCCCATCATCGCGACCTTCGGCATGCGGTCGACCGAAGCTCCGCACTCCGCACAAGCGTCCGCGCTCCACCCGGTGCCGTCGAACAGCGGAAAGGCGGTGCCGGCAGTCGCGACGTCGATCACCGCCTCACCGGCCAGCGCATGGTTGGCCACCGCCGGGGCTGGCCAGTAGCCGGTGGCATCGGGTGCCTCCCGCGCCGTCCAGTGCAGGAATTCGGCCGTCTCGCCCGCGAGGAATTCCCCGGCGCGTGCTGCCGCTGTGTGTCCCCGGCTGTCGCCGTAGAGCAACCCTGGGGTGACCGGCCGACCATCCGGGTCGACCGCGGTCATCGACGGCACCATCGCCGACACCGCCACCGCCAGAGCGTCGGGCCGGGCCATCTCACCCAGGGCCGCCGTCGGACCGCGCCGCCACGCCTCGTCGGCGTCGTGCTCCAGGCGGTCCGGCTCGGGTACCCGCAACCGGTGCGGAATGCGTGTCCGTGCCACCACCCGGCCGTCCTCGTCCGCGGCCACCGCCTTGACGGCGGTGGTCCCGATGTCGATGCCGAGTGTGACCTCTTTGGCTGACACGCGCGTCACCGTACGCCAGCATGTGCAGACGTGACCGGACTTCGCGTGCTCGTGACGGCCCCGCTGCGCGGCCCTGGCCTGGACAAGTTGCGCCGGCTGGCCGAGGTGGTCTACGACCCGTGGATCGACCAGTTCCCGCTGCGCATCTACAGCGCCGAGCAACTGGCTGATCGAGTGCGCGCCGAAGCCGCCGATATCGTTGTGGTGGAAGGTGATTCGGTCGGCAGCCCGGTGTTCGACCTCGGTGTGCGGGCCGTCGCGTCTACGCGCGGGGACCCCAGCAACGTCGACGTCGACGGCGCCACGCGCGCGGGGATTCCGGTGCTGCACACGCCCGGGCGCAACGCCGACGCGGTCGCCGAGATGGCGGTCGCGCTGCTCTTCGCGGCCACCCGCCACATCGTCGCCGCCGACACCGACGTCCGGGCCGGTGAGGTGTTTCGCGACGGGACGATTCCTTACCAGCGGTTCCGCGCATGGGACCTCGCGGGGCGCACGGCCGGCCTAGTGGGCCTGGGCGCCGTCGGCCGGGCGCTGAAGTGGCGGCTGGCCGGGCTGGGGCTGTCCGTCATCGCCCACGACCCGTACAACGACGAGGCGCGGCACAGCCTGGACGAGCTCCTCTCCGAGGCCGACGTGATCTCCCTGCACGCGCCCGTCACCGACGACACGGTCGGCATGATCGGCACCGCGCAGTTCGCCGCGATGCGCGACGGCGTGGTGTTCCTCAACACCGCCAGGGCGCAGCTGCACGACACCGACGCGCTGGTGGAGGCGCTGCGCAGCGGCAAGGTGGCTGCCGCGGGCCTCGACCATTTCGTCGGGGAATGGCTGCCGAGCGATCACCCGCTGACGGCTCTGCCGAACGTGGTGTTGACGCCGCACATCGGTGGGGCCACGTGGAACACTGAAGCGCGGCAGGCGCAGATGGTCGCCGACGGCTTGGAGGCGCTGCTGGCCGGCCGCAGGCCCGCCCACATCGTCAACCCGGAGGTGCTCGGGTGAGATTCGTCGACAACGCGGAGACGGCTGTGCTGTCCGCGGCCAAGGACATGTTGCGACGCGGGCTGGTGGAGGGAACGGCGGGCAACATTTCCGCCCGGCGCCAGGACGGCAACCTCGTCATCACCCCGTCGTCGGTCGACTACGCAGAGATGGCGCTCGACGATCTCGTGGTGGTCGACCCGGACGGCGCTGTGCTGCAGGCTGCGTACGGGCGATCCCCGTCGACGGAGATGCAGTTGCACCTGGCGTGCTACCGGGCGTTCGACGACATCGGCAGCGTGATCCACAGCCATCCGGTCTGGGCGACGATGTTCGCCGTTGCGCGCCAATCGATTCCGGCCTGCATCGACGAGTTCGCCGTATATTGCGGCGGCGACGTGCTGTGCGCGGAATACGCCGCGTCGGGTACGCCGGATGTCGGCAACAACGCGGTCAACGCGCTTCAGGGCAGGGCGGCGGCGCTGATCGCGAACCACGGCCTGGTGGCGGTCGGACCCCGGCCGGACCGGGCTTTGCATATCACTGCATTGGTCGAGCGGTCGGCTCAAATCGTCTGGGGCGCAAAGGCTCTCGGTGGGACGGTGCCGATTCCCGACGAGGTCAACCAGAACTTCGCGGGCGTCTATACGTACCTGCGCGCGAACCCGATGTAGCTCGTTCCCGCGCACCGCCGACGGCCTCTGCCCCGTCGGCGCTTGCCACATCCGTAACATGCTGGGGCGCAACCCTTTTCTGCCCGCCTCTCAGCGACAAGCCCCTAACCTGCATCGTTAGCGTGAATTGTCGCTGATCGCGTTATCCCCGTTATGGCGTTTGACCTGCACATATGCTGTTGTCGCTCACTGGCGGGCACGAAGGTGTGTTCCACCGCTGGGGTCAGAAGCGGTGATCACCCAACCACAGCACGCTGGCGCCGTTGAACGTGCGCTCGGCCTGATCGACGAGCCCGGCCACCGATCGCCCGAGCACCACAGCGACCGCTTCCGGCAGCGACGCGGCCGCCGGCTGCGACGACTGTTGCGGCCGCACGAAATCCATCAACGACGAACCGGGGTAGCTGACGATGTGGGCGTCCTCGTCGGCGTCAAGGCCGGCGAGGATCTTCGCGCGCCTGATCGCCGTGCGCAGGCCGCCCAGCTCGTCGACCAGACCACGCTCGAGCGCGTCCGCGCCCGTCCACACCCGGCCGCGAGCGACCTCGTCGACGTCTTCGACCGAAAGGTTGCGTCCATCGGCCACCCGCTTGACGAAGTCGTCGTAGAACAAGTCTGCTTCGGCTTCGACCTGCGCGCGCTGTTCCTTGGTGAACGGCGCGTCGATGGACCAGGCATCGGCATTTGCGTTGGTGCGCACCGCATCTGACCCCACGCCCAGGCGATCCTTCAGACCGCGGGCCACCAGCTTGCCGGTCACGACACCGATCGAACCGGTGATGGTGCCCGGATTGGCGACGATCGCGTCCGCGCCCATCGACACGTAGTAGCCGCCGGAGGCGGCGACCGCCCCCATCGATGCGACGACCGGCTTGCCCTCGCCGCGAATCCGGCCGACTTCGCGCCAGATGGTCTCCGACCCGGTGACGGACCCACCGGGGCTGTCGACGCGCAGCACCACTGCGGCGACGTCGTCGTCAGCGGCGGCCTCGCGCAGCCCGGCCGCGATCGTGTCGCCGCCGGCGCTGTGGGCCCCGAACGGAAGAGCACGCGGGCCGCCGCGGCCGCTGACGATCGGCCCTGCCACGGTCACCACCGCGATCGTCGGCTTGCTTTTGCGCCCAGGCACTTTCGGCGACGGCAGCCCCGGCCGGTGGGCTCGGGCGTAGCGAGCGAGATAGAGCCGCGGCGGTTCTTCTTCAGGATCAGACTGGGTATCGGCGCCGACGAGTTCGGCGATGCGCGCGTACGCCTCGTCGCGGAAGCCGACCCGGTCGACCAGCTTGCCGGCCAGCGCGTCGTCGCGCAGCAACGGCGCCCGGTCGGCCAGCGCGTCGACGTCGGCGACATCGAGCTTGCGCGACTCGGCGATCGCCTGCCACACCTGACTGTGCAGGCTTTCCACCAGCTGTGTGTCAGCCTCGCGGTGCGCGTCGGTGTAGCTGTCTTGCGTGAAAAGGTTTGCCGCAGACTTGTATTCACCGCGCGCAACGAATTGCGCCTCGACACCGGCCTTGTCCAGCGCGCCGCGCAGGAACAGTGCGTGAGCGGCGAAACCGACCAGGCCGACGGTGCCCGACGGCTGCATCCACACCTCGCCGAATGCGGAGGCCAGGTAATACGACAGCGTGCCCGGGTACGTCTCGGCCCACGCCAGCGACGGCTTGACGGCGGTGAATGCGGCGATGGCCTCGCGCAGTTCCTGCACCGGACCGGCGGGGGCGGCGGGAATCTGCACGCGGGCGATCAGCCCGCTTACCCGAGGGTCCTCGGCAGCGCGGTGGATCGCGGCGACGGCCTCGCGCAGCAGCAGGGGGCGGCCGCCGCCGGTGATCATCGCGACCGGGTCGAAGCCCCCGGTCTCTGGCGGTGCCGCCAGCAGATCCAGCTCCAGCACGCCCCCGTTCGGTACGCCGTGATGACGGGCGGTGTCCACCTTGCGGCCCAGTGACCGCAGGTCGTCGAGGCCCGGAACGGGCGGCAGGAAACTGAACATGCCCCAAGCCTATTCGTTGAGCCATGCGCGGTTGCCGTACCCGTC
>DASWBF010000531.1:0-5188 GCA_036390735.1 Mycobacterium sp.
CTCGGCCATCGGACTCGGCACGCTAGGTCTCGTCGGTTCGGCGAACGCCGCACCGGCCACCGAGCAGCCCACCGGCTGGACGGTGTACACCTGCTACGACTACGTCACCCAGACGTTCTACGACTGCGTCGGCTGACCCCAGCGAATGGGCCCACCCTCAAGAAAGCGGGGGCGGGCCCATTCTCGCTGTTCAGCGTATGAATTGCGCTGCGCTGTCGCACAAGTCGAGAAGCGGCTGCGGCATGATGCCGAGCACGATGGTAGCCGCGGCCGAAATCGCGATCGCGATCTTGCTCAGCGCGCTCGGCACCACCACCTGGGGCGGGTCGGCGGCCGGCTCCGTGAAGAACATCAGCACGATCACTCGCACGTAGAAGTAGGCCGCGACGCCGCTTGCCACCACGCCGACGATCACCAGCGGCGCGGCACCACCTTGGGCGGCCGCCCGGAACACCGCGAACTTGGCGACGAAGCCGCTCGTCAGCGGAATGCCGGCGAACGCGAGCAGAAACATCGAGAACATCGCTCCGACCAACGGACGCTCACGGCCCAAACCCGCCCAGCGTGACATGTCGGTGTCCTCGTCGCCGTCCGCGTTGCGCACCAGCGACACGACCGCGAACGCGCCCAGCGTGCTGAACCCGTACGCCACGAGATAGAACATCGTCGACGACAGGCCGGCCGGATTCGCCGCGATCACGCCGGTGAGAATGAACCCGGTGTGCGCGACCGACGAATAGGCCAGCATCCGCTTCACGTCGGATTGCGTGACGGCGCTGACGGTCCCGACGGCCATCGTCAGGATCGCGATCGCCCACATCACCGGGCGCCATTGCTCCTGCATACCCGGCAGCGCGACGTAGAAGATCCGCAGCGTCGCGCCGAACGCGGCGATCTTGGTGGCGGCGGCCATGAAGGCCGTGATCGGCGTCGGCGCACCCTGATACACGTCGGGGATCCAGGAGTGGAACGGAACCGCGCCGACTTTGAACAGCAGGCCCACCGACAGCAGCGCGACGCCGATCAACGCCATGGATTGATCGCCGTGCTGCGCGCTGATCGCGTCGGCGATCCCTGACAGCGTCAGCGTGCCGGCGTATCCGTACAGCAGCGCCACGCCGTACAGGAAGAAGGCCGACGAAAACGCGCCCAACAGAAAGTATTTCAGCGCCGCTTCCTGCGACAGCAGCCGGCGCCGTCGCGCCAGGCCGCAAAGCAGGTACAGCGGCAGCGACAGCACTTCCAGAGCGACGAACATCGTCAGCAGATCGTTGGATGCCGGGAACAGCAGCATCCCGGCAAGCGCGAACAACGTCAGCGGGAACACTTCGGTCTGGCTGACCCCGGCCCGGTCCGCCTCGCGCTCAGCCGGGCTGTGAGGTATGGCTGAAGCCTGCGGCGTGAACGCGTCGAAGCCGGCGCCCGCCGAAACCGCTTCGACTGCAACCTTTTCCGCGCCGATGCGGCGTTCGGCGATCAGCATGAGACCGAGGATTCCAACTACCAGCAGGGTGCCCTGCAGTAGCAGCGTCGGACCGTCAACCGCCACCGAACCCGCAATGGTGCTGTGCCCGGGCAGGAGCAGATCCCCGGCGACGACCACGACTGCCACCAGCGCCGCCAGCGAAGCGCCGAGGCTCAGGACGAGCTGCACCGGGTAGCGCATTCGGCGCGGCGCGAACGCTTCGACGAGCACGCCCGCGACGGCCGCGCTGAACACGATCAGCATGGGTGACACGAGGGCGTACTCGACGCTCGGCGCGGGAATGCTCATTTGTGCTGTCCCTCTGCATCCGGATTCAGCGCCGCCACCGGCGTGACCGACGGAGCGGGGTCATGTTGGCCGATCGTGGTCAGCGTGTGGCCGACGGCGGGGTCGATGAGGTCGAGCGCGGGTTTGGGGTAGATGCCGAGCACCAGCAGCAGCGCTATCAGCGGTGCGACGACGGCAATCTCGCGGGGCAGCAGGTCGCGCAGCCGCTCGTTGCCCTCCTTGACCGGGCCGGTCATCATTCGCTGATACATCCACAGCACGTAGATCGCCGACAGCACCAGGGCGATGGAGGCGATCACGGCGGCGGCCTGGTAGCGCGTGAATGTCCCAATGAGAACGAGGAATTCGCTGATGAACGGTGCCAGGCCGGGCAGCGACAGCGTCGCCAGACCGGACACCAGGAAGGTGCCTGCCAGCACGGGTGCGACTTTCTGCACTCCGCCAAATGAGGCGATCGCGCGGCTCCCGCGCCGCGAGACCAAGAACCCGGCGATCAGGAACAGCGCCGCGGTCGAGATGCCGTGGTTGACCATGTAGAGCGTTGACCCGGTCTGGCCCTGGCTGGTCATCACGAAGATGCCCAGGATGATGAACCCGAAGTGCGAGATCGACGTGTAGGCGATCAGCCGCATCACGTCGGTCTGCCCGATCGCCAGGATCGCGCCGTAGACGATGCCGACCACGGCCAGCGTAATGATCAGCGGCGCAAACATTTTCGACGCGTCGGGGAACAGCTGCAGACAGTACCGCAGCATGCCGAACGTGCCGACCTTGTCGACCACGGCCATCATCAGCACGGCGGTGGCCGGGGTGGACTGCACGGCCGCGTCGGGCAGCCAGGCATGGAACGGCCATAGCGGCGCCTTGATCGCGAACGCGAACATGAAGCCCAGGAACAGCGCGTTGAGCACGACGGGATCGACGCCGAGCTGACCGGACGACACCCACGCGACGATTTCGCGGAAATCGAAGGTGCCCGCGCCGCTGTGCGTCGTCACCACGTACAACCCGATCACGGCGGCGAGCATGATCAGCCCGCCGAACAGGTTGTACAGCAGGAACTTCACGGCTGCCTTCGACCGCTGCTCGCCGCTGCCGAAGCCGCCGATCAGGAAGTACATCGGGATGAGCATGGCCTCGAAGAACACATAGAACAGCAGCACGTCAAGCGCGACAAGCGATATCAGCACCATCGCTTCGACGGCCAAGATCAGCGCCACGTAGGTGTGGGCGGCTCGTTTGCGTTCGCCGGCGTCGTTCCAGCCGGCCACCAGCAGCAATGGCACCAGAACGGCCGTCAGCAGGACGAGCGCCAACGCGATGCCGTCCAGGCCGAGCGTGTAGCCGGTGCCGAAAGCCGGTATCCACTGGCGGGATTCGGTGAACTGGTATTGCGGCCCGTTGGTATTGAACGAGATCGCCAGCACGACGGCCACTGCCAGCACCGCCAGCGACACGACGAGTCCCACCCACTTGGCCTGTGCGCGTTGCGCCGGGGGCAGCAGCATGGTCACGACAGTGCCGGCCACCGGGAGTAGCCACAGGATGGAAAGCCAGGGAATGTTCACCACCACAGGTTCACCGCCAGAATTGCGGCGACGACGAGCGCGGCGCCGGCGAACATGGACAACGCATAGGAACGGGCGAACCCGGTTTGGGCTTGGCGCAGCGTTCCGGACAATCGACCGATCGCCGCCGCCAGTCCGGTGACGGTGCCGTCGATGCCCTTGTCGTCGACGCGGACCAAGGTGCGGGTCAGGTCGGCGCCGGGGCGCATGAACACTTCTTCGTTGAGCGCGTCGCCGTAGAGGTCGTTGCGGGCCGCGACGGTCAACGCCGACCCGGCAGGTGCCTCGGCGGGCACCGGCTGCGTAGCGTACAAGCGATAGGCGATGGCGATGCCGACAGCGACCACGGCAAGCGTGATGGTGGTGGTGACCCACACCGGCATCACGTGAGCCGCCTCTTCGTGCGTGCCGACGACTGGTTCGAGCCAGTGCTGCAGTGTGCCGCCGATCGCGAGCAGCCCACCGGAGGCGACCGACCCGACCGCGAGCACGATCATCGGCCAGGTCATCACCCGCGGCGATTCATGCGGGTGCACGTCTGTGCTTTCCCAACGCCGCTCCCCGAAGAACGTCATCAGCATCACGCGGGTCATGTAAAACGCGGTGATGCCCGCGCCCAGCAGCGCCGCGCCGCCGAGCACCGCACCTTTGAATCCGCCTGCCGCCAACGCAGTTTCGATGATCGCGTCCTTGGAGAAGAACCCGGCCAGCGGTGGCACCCCGATGATCGCCAGATAGCCGAGCCCGAACGTCACGTAGGTGATCGGCAGCAGGGTGCGCAGCCCGCCGTAGCGGCGCATGTTCACTTCGTCGTCCATTGCGTGCATCACCGACCCGGCGCCCAGGAACAGCCCGGCCTTGAAGAAGCCGTGGGTGAGCAGGTGCAGGATCGCGAACGCGTACCCGGCGGGGCCCAGCCCGGCGGCAAGCACCATGTACCCGATCTGGCTCATCGTCGACGCGGCCAGAGCCTTCTTGATGTCGTCTTTGGCGCAACCGATGATCGCGCCGAACAACAGCGTGACCGCGCCGACGGTCACGACGCCGGCGTGCGCGCCGGGCGCGAGGTTGTAGATGGGATGAGACCGCACGATCAGGTAGACACCGGCGGTCACCATCGTGGCGGCGTGGATCAGCGCCGACACCGGAGTGGGGCCTTCCATCGCGTCGCCGAGCCAGGACTGCAGCGGCACCTGGGCGGACTTGCCGCACGCGGCGAGCAGCAGCAGCAACCCGAGTGCGGTCAACACGCCCTCGCTCGCGGATCCGGTCGCGCCGAACACGCCGGAAAACGAGATCGTGCCGAAGGTGGCGAACATGACCATCATCGCGATGGCCAGGCCGATGTCGCCGACGCGGTTGACCACGAACGCTTTTTTCGCAGCGGTGGCCGCCGACGGCTTGTGGTACCAGAACCCGATCAGCAGATACGATGCCAAGCCGACGCCTTCCCACCCGACGTACAGGCCGAGGTAGTTGTCGGCCAGCACCAGAAGCAGCATCGCTGCGACGAACAGGTTCAGGTGCGCGAAAAACCTTCTGCGGTCGAGATCCTCGGCCATGTAGCCGATCGAGTAGATGTGGATCAGCGAGCCGACGCCGGTGATCAACAGCACGAAGCACATCGACAGCGGGTCCACCAAAAGCCCGAAGTCCACCTGCAACCCGCCGACGGGCACCCAGGAGAACCCGTCCAGATGGATCGCGCGGTCCTCGCCCTGGCGGCCCAGCAGGTCGGCGAACAGCACCACCCCGACCGCGAACGCGCCGAGCACGGTCGCACACCCCAGCAGGTGTCCCCACCGGTCGGTGCGACGGCCCCCCAACAGCAGCACCACCGCCCCGA
>DASWBF010000532.1:0-8157 GCA_036390735.1 Mycobacterium sp.
ATTGCCCTGCCGAGAGACCGAAAATCGGCGGCAACGCCAGGACCATGAGCGCGCTCCACCAGAAATGCGTCAGGATCGGGGCGAGCACGCCGCCGGTGGCCCGGCGTTCGAGCGCGCACACGGTTCCGAGGATCACGGCCGCGAACCCGAGCATCGGGTTACCGCTGGCCAGCGTCGCGGCGGTGTACAGCAGCGTCGAGATGAGGACGGGATGGAACCGGCCCAGCGCCGAGTACAGCGCACCGCGGAAGAAGCATTCCTCGGCGATGCCGTTGATCAGCGTGATGAGCAGGACCAGCTGCAGCGAGCCTTTATCGGCGAACTCGAGGACATTCTTGATGTGCTCGCTGACCGCGGGGATCTCGCGGGCGACCAGGCCACCAAGCAAGAACAGGCCGCCGAGGCCCAGCCCGACGAGGGTACCGGTGATCACCGGCCGCTGGTTGCGCCCGCGGAACTTGATGCTGCCGAGATGCAGCGGCCGGGACAGCAACGCGCCGATGAACCAGATTCCGGCGAGCAGGAACGTCGCCCAGTAGAACGAGTCGTCGCCCGGCGGTCGGTTCAACGAGAACCCGAGCACCACGGCGCCGGCCACGAGGAAGACCGCGACGACAATCCGCCGCCGGAGCACCACCGCAGGCGGCTCGTGGTACGGAACGGCAACGGTGGTCGCGATCTCCTTGATCTCGACCAGCAGCCCGGGCCGAGTTGTTTCTGGTGTTGTTTCTGGTTGCGTCATGCTGACTTTCCGTTCGGAGTGAGGTCGGCCAGAATGTCGATCCCGGTGCGCAACACTCCGGCCACCGGGCCGGGCACCAGGTTGACGAGTTCGATTGCGGGCCGAGCGGCTGTCGGCATCACGGCGCGCGCCAGCCGCTGCAGCGCGAGCACGTCGCCGCCGGCCCAGTCGGGGTCGCTGTCGGCCAAGTGGTGCGGGTCGGCCAGCTCGTTGACCGGGCGCAGTTTGCGGGTCGCCACTGAAGCGGCGATCGCGTCGTCGATCGGGGTCAGGCCACCCGGCGGGTCCGGCACGAGGTCGCGCAACCGGTGCTCGGAGGCCATCATCGGGTGATCCAGTGACTCGACGAGATCGGCGGCGAGCCCACCGGGAACGGGCAGTGCGACGGCCGTCACCCGCGCCACCAGAGCGGTGTCGATGCCGCGGATCGGCAGCCCGGCCCGCCACGTGCCGGTCGCCCGGGCATAGCCGAACAGCAGACGCCGGTAGGTCGTTCTCTCCGGCCCGCAGATGTCGTAGCCCCCCGGCGGCACCCGGTCCGAATCTGCCACGGCAACAAGGTAATACAGCACGTCGCGGATCGAGATCGGGTCCACCGGGTTCTCGACCCACGGCAAGAGCGGGAACAGCAGGAAACGATCACCGACATAGCGCAGCATCTCGAACGACGTCGACCCGGCGCCGACAACCATCGCGGCGCCGAGCCACACCACCTCGGGGCCGCCGTCGACACACAGCGAGTGGGCCACCTCGGCACGGCTGGTCAAGTGCTCCGACAGGTCGTCGTCCTCAGGCACGAAGCCGCCGAGATAAACAATGCGGCGCACGCCGGCCTCCTTGGCGGGAATCGCGAAATTCGCGGCCGCAGCGTTGTCGGCATCCCGAAACCCCGGCTGGCCGATCCCATGGACGAGGTAGTAGACGACCTCGACGGGGCCGGAATCGGAGAACGCCGCCCTCGTGGCGTCCAGGTCGGCGGCGTCGAGCGCGACCGCGTCCACATCTCGATACCAGCCGAAATGCTTGAGACGGGCCGGGTTTCGGGTGGCCGCCACGACGCGATGGTCGTCCGCCAGCAGTGTCGCAACGAGGCGTGAACCCACATATCCTGTGGCGCCGGTCACGAGAATTCGCACATTGCTCACCGTAGGTGATTACCCACTCCCGCCGGGACAGGACAGGAGCTTCCTAGGCTGGTGGTGCATCCACGACGGAAGGAGACGTGAGATTGGCCACGCTTCGCTGCGGTGAGCGAGACCTGCCGCTTCAGTTCACCAACCATTTCCTGGCCCACCTGCAAGCCGCGGTGCACCGGCGCTTCAAGAAACACGGCGGCTTTTTCCTGACGGGGACCTATCAGAACGACGACGGCAGCGACGTCACGGTCTCCCACTGGGTGCATCCCCTCGTTCCGCTGGAGTTTCATTACGACGTGCGCGACGACAGCGGCAACCGGCTGCCTCCTGTCGAGCTGGACCACAAGGAGATCGACGCGATCCTGGACGCGATGGACCGGCCCGTCGGTGTGCACGACACCGGTGACGTGTGGCTGAGCTTCCGGGACAAGCTCTAGGTCACCGCGGCGCGGTGCAGTTCGGCGAGGCGTTCGTAGATGCCGGCGTTCTGCTGGTTGCCGACCACCTCGGCGTCGCTCAGCTCGCGACGCACGCGCCCCGGCACCCCGGTCACCAGCGACCTCGGCGGCACCACCATGCCCTGCGGCACCAGCGTGCCCGCCGCGACCAGTGAGCACGTGCCGATCACCGCGCCGTTCATGATGATCGCGCCCATGCCGATCAGCACGTGGTCCTCGACCTCGCAGCCGTGCACCACGGCGTTGTGCCCGACGCTCACCCCGGTACCGATGTGCACCGGGTATTCGGAGTCGACGTGGACCGTGACGCCGTCCTGGATGTTGGTGCCTGCTCCGACGTGGATCGGCTCTGCTTCGGCGCGCAGCGTCGCGGCGTACCAGACACTGGCCCGAGCGGACAGGGTCACCTGACCGATCACGGATGCGTTCGGGGCGATCCAGGCTTCGGGATCGATCTGCGGGGTGCGGCCACGCACGGTGACGATCAGCGGCTCGGGCATGCTGGCGCCCCTATCGTGCTTTCCACACCGGTTGCCGTTTCTCGGCGAACGCCAGCGGGCCTTCCTTGGCGTCCTCCGACTTCAGCAGCGACTTGACCTCTCTCATCAGCCGCGCCCACTTCGGCTCTTCGTCGGTGACCACGCCGTCGTCGACCCCGTAACCCACCCGCTTGCTGACTTGTACCGCCAGCGGCGCATTCACCGTGACACGTGCGGCCATCGCCAACGCGGCCTGCAGCGTGGTGCCGTCGGGCACCACCTGGTTGATCATCCCCCAGCGGGCCGCGTCGGCCGCGGAGATCGGGTCGCCGGTGAACATCATCTCGAACGCCACCTTGCGGGGCAGGGCATCGACGATCCGGAACACGCCGCCGGCAGCGGCGACCAAGCCGCGCTTGACCTCCGGCAACCCGAACGTCGCGCGCTCGTCGGCCACGACCAGGTCACTGGCGAGCGCGATCTCGGTGCCGCCACCGAGCGCGGTGCCGTTGACCGCCGCGATCGTCGGCTTGTCGATGAAGTGGTGCACATAGCCCGCGAAGCCCCACTCGCCGTGGTCGGGGTGATACAGGTTCTCCCGACGCGAGATCGCCTTCAGATCGGCTCCGGCGCAGAAGGATTTGTCACCCGCGCCGGTGATCACCACGGCCCACACGTCGGGGTCGTCGTTCGCGCGCTCCAGCGCGTCACCGACCGCGATGCTGACCGCGCCGTTGACGGCGTTGCGCGCCTCCGGCCGGTTGATCGTGATCACCTCGACGTTGCCGCGGCGCTCGACCAGAGCCGCAGGCTCAGTTTCAATGAACGTCACAGCAATTCCACGATGGTGGCGTTGGCCTGGCCGCCGCCCTCACACATGGTCTGCAAGCCGTAGCGAATTCCCTTGTCCCGCATGTGATGCAGCATCGTCGTCATGATCCGGGCACCCGACCCGCCGAGTGGGTGGCCCAACGCGATGGCGCCGCCGTTGGGGTTGAGGTTCTTCTCGTCGGCGCCGATGTCGTGCAGCCACGCCAGCGGCACCGGCGCGAACGCCTCGTTCACCTCGAACACCCCGATGTCGCCGATGTTCAGCCCGGACTTCTTCAGCGCCTTCTGCGTCGCGGGGATCGGTGCGGTGAGCATGATCACCGGGTTGGCGCCGGCCAGCACCGCGGTGTGGATCTTCGCAATCGGCTTGAGCCCCAACGACTTCGCCTTCTCGTGGGTCGTGATCAGCACTGCGGCGGACCCGTCGGAGATCTGCGACGAGTTGCCGGCGTGGATCACGCCGTCCTCCTTGAACGCCGGCTTCAGCTGGGCCATCTTCTCCATCGGGGTGCCGCGCCGGATGCCCTCGTCACGGAGCACGGGGTTGCCGTCCTGGTCTTTGGTCGCGACGATCTGGTCGTCGAACGCGCCGGAATCCTGTGCGGCGGCGGCCTTTTCATGCGAGCCCAGCGAGAACTCGTCGAGCGTGGTGCGGTCGAGGCCCCACTGGTCGGCGATCATCTCCGCGCCGATGCCCTGGTTGGGGTGCACGCCGTAGCGGTCCATGAAGCCCTTCGGGAACGGGTTGCCGCCACCGGCGAGCGACGCGCCCATCGTCACCCGCGACATCGACTCGACGCCACCGGCCACCACCGCGTCGTAATGGCCGGCCACCACACCGGCCGCGGCGAAGTGGATGGACTGCTGGCTGGACCCGCACTGCCGGTCAACCGTCACGCCGGGAACGCTTTCCGGCCATCCCGCCGCCAGCAGCGACGTGCGCGCGATGTCCATGGATTGCTCGCCGGCCTGCATGACGCAGCCCCAGATCACGTCGTCGACGATCTCCGGGTCGACCCCGGCGCGCTCCACCAGCGCGTTGAGCACCTGCGCGGACAGGTCCGCGGGATGCACACCCGACAGCCCGCCGTTGCGCTTGCCGACCGGCGACCGTATCGCTTCGACGATGACGGCTTCTGGCATGAGCTTCTCCTATCAACCAGTTGACTTGTGTCGATTGTTGACCAGGCCGGTCAGCGGGTCGCGCCGGGGGTCACGATGTCAATCCAAGATGTGACGAGTGAACTTCTCCGCACTCCGGCGCGTGTCCGAGTCAAACCTGTGAAGCTGGAGAACGTGACGACCTTGGACCGCGCGTTCGCGGTGAACTCGCCGCGGCTGACCCCGCGGGGCGCCGCGGTTGCGGGCTGGTCGATTCACATCGCGGTCGCCGCGCTGTGGGTGGCGTTGTTCGCGCAGGTGTTCCTTCAGGTCGGGGCGGGCTTGTGGTCGATCGGCATCGCCTACATCGCCTACGACACGCTGCTGCTGGTGTTCGTGCTGTGGCAGACACTGCCGCTACGCCGCGCGACGCGCCCCGCGCCGGTGTCCGGTGGACCGACCGTCGGCGTGCTGATCGCCGCGTACAACGAGGCGCCGGTGCTGCCGGCGACGCTGCGCGCGCTGCTGGCCCAGGCCGACCCGCCGGAGCAGATCGTCGTGGCCGACGACGGGTCCGACGACGGCACCGCTGCCGCGCTGGAGGCCGAGTTCGGTGACCGGCACCACCCGTCGCTGCAACTGCTGAAACTTGCCCATGGCGGCAAGGCGGTCGCCCTCAATGCGGCGCTTATGGCCGTCGACACCGACGTCGTCGTCACGATGGACGCCGACACCCTGCCCGCACCGGACGCCATCGCCGCGATCCGGAACGCGTTCGCGGCCGACCCCGATCTCGTCGTGGCGGGCGGCGTGCTGACACCGATGTGCGGGGCGAGCCTTCGCAATCGGATACTGCAGTGGTTCCAGACCTATGAATACCTGCGCAACTTCGTCGGGCGCTACGCGTGGATGCGGGTGAACTGCCTGCTGCTCATTTCGGGGGCGTTCGCCGGATTCCGGCGCAACGCCGTCCTCTCCGTCGGCGGCTTCGACACCGACTGCCTGGTCGAGGACTACGAGCTCATTCACCGCCTGCAGCGGCGCAGCCGCGATGACGGCCTGGGCTGGCGGGTGCAGATCGTCGGCAACGCCGTCGCGCAGACCGACGCACCCGGCACGATCCGCGACTTCCTGCGTCAACGGCGCCGCTGGTTCGGCGGCTTCCTGCAGACGCAGTACTGGAACCGGGACATGACCGGCAACCCCCGCTACGGCGCACTCGGGTTGGCGATGCTGCCGGTCAAGGCCGTCGACACGGTGCAGCCGATCTACGGGCTGACCGCGTTCGTCGTGCTGATCGTGCTGGCGGTCACCGGCAACGCCGCCGTCCTGATTCCGGTGGGCGCGATTGTGTTGACCAAGCTCCTGGTGGACCTCTTCGCCTATGTGTGGACGATTCACCTCTACCGACGCTGGACCGGCTCTGACGCCAACACGCATTTCGGCGCCGGGCTGCTGGCCGCGTTCGTCGAGCCGTTCACGTTCATTCCGCTGTTGCACACCTGTGCGCTGCTGGGCTGGTGGCAGTTCCTCACCGGCCGCCAGACGTGGGTTCCTCAGCGCCGCAGAGGAATAGTCGCCTGACGGCCGAGCGGGTGTCATTGGCGTGAACACCGACGCCGTAGGGGTTCATGGTGTCAGTACCAACCACGACGGTGTGCAGGGTGAAACCACGCATCCTGATCGGGCGGGTGTGACCGGAACCAACCTGTCCGGTAACGGCGTCTTCGGGCAGAGCCAAGCGGTCAACGCGTTCGGCGTGTGTGGCATCAACACCGCAGGGGTTGGCGTTCGCGGCGACAGCGAGGACCACGACGGCGTGCAGGGATTTGCAAACAACACCGATAAGGCCGGGGTGGTCGGCACTCACCTGGGTTCGGGGGTCGGTGTGCGGGGCCAGTCGGTGTTCGGTACCGGCGTGCACGCGGCCAGCGAAAACAGCATCGGGTTGGAGGCCAGCGGCTCGATCGCCGCGCGGCTGGTCGGCAAACCGTCGTCGAAGCGACCTCGACGTCACCGGTGACGTGTTCCTGTCTGGTGCCGACTATGCGGAGGCGCTCAGCACGACCGACGAGTCGGTGCGAGAAGGCGTCGTCGTAGTCCTCGGCCATGACGGCCAAGTGCATCCGTGTCAACAGGATTACGACACCGCTGTGGCAGGCATTGTGTCCGGCGCCGGAGGCTACAAACCCGCAATTGTGCTCGACCGCCATGAGAACAGCGCTCACGTCGCATTGATGGGAAAGGTGTGGTGCCTGGCGGACGCCGACATCGCACCGATCCGGCCGGGCGACCTGCTGACAACGTCGAGCACGACGGGGCACTGCCGGCGGGTGACGGACACATCTAGGGCGTTCGGTGCGGTGATCGGCAAGGCGCTCTCGCCGCTTCCCAACGGTCGTGGGCTGATCCGCGTCCTCGTCAGCGCGAGGTGACCGGCCGTGATCCAGGTTCGGCGGGTGTTCGGCCATGGCGCGCGGTCTTTCGACGTCACTCGCTCAGTCCTCAACTTGAACCGTCCGGCGTCGATACGCCAGATGAGAGACCCATACCTCCAGGACATGGTGTTCGACGAGCCGATCATCACCAGCGACGGGGTTGACCTCGGCGGTCATCAAACCCTGACCGTGCGAAACGACGGTACCTTCCGCTGGCAGGGCCACATGAGGGCGACCGGATTACAGTCTTTCGAATTCGCGATCATCACCGCGCTGGTACATCCGATTGCGCTGCCGGACGGTACGTCGGCGACGTCGCGGATCGTGTTCGCAGAGAGTGGAGAGGTTCACGGCTCCAACAAGCCGGGCGACCGAGTATTTGCCTGGGACCAACAGAGTGAGAACAAACTGCTCCGTTCGGAATGGCTCGGGGTGCGTCAGGGGCGCATCGAGCACCGGCTGGAGTTCGACAACGATCTTTTCGGGGTCGTGGGCGACGTGGTGAGCTTTCTGGCCCAGGTCGTCGCGCTTGGCGCCACCTTCGGCGCCGCTGGCGTAGCGCTGGTGGTAGCTGGTAAAGCGGCCGCGTTGCTCAACGTCGACCAGATCGTGTTGCCCGGGATGATCGGCGTGCTCTTCTCTGCCGGCGCGGCCTTCGTGATCGGGCCGGTGGCAATGTTTCCCGTGCTCGTTGTTGGCGCCGTCACCGCCGCCGCACTGATAAGGCAGCGCGAGATGACCCCCGAGGAGCGCGCGTTCGCCGACCAGGTCTTTGCGGGCAAAATCAGGTACGACCGGGTCCGCCTGACCAATCTCGTCGGAGTCGGCGAGCGGCCCTTCACCGCGCCGGGTCCCGGCGAGACGATCCTGGTCAACCTCGGTAAGGGATTCGACAGTCCCACAACGTATACCGGACTCGGCGGCGAGGCGACCGGCATTCGCGCACCGGGACAGCTGCTGATCCACGAGCTG
>DASWBF010000533.1:0-18695 GCA_036390735.1 Mycobacterium sp.
CCCGTTCGGTACGCCGTGATGACGGGCGGTGTCCACCTTGCGGCCCAGTGACCGCAGGTCGTCGAGGCCCGGAACGGGCGGCAGGAAACTGAACATGCCCCAAGCCTATTCGTTGAGCCATGCGCGGTTGCCGTACCCGTCGAGGTGAGCCACCTCCTCGACCGGTTTGCGGGTCGTCGGCCCGTAGCGCCCACGCGGCCAACCGAGGGGGACGACGCAGCACGGGGTGACTGTGAGCGGCAGACCGAGGGTTCTGCGGGCCGACGTCACGCTCCACAGCGGCAGGGTGATCAGCGATGCGCCAAGCCCCATCGCGCGCGCCGCCAGCAGCAGGTTCTGCACGCTCGGGTAGATTGATCCGAAGAATGACGACTCGCCCACGAAAGGCGATGGCACGTACGGCAGCCGCATGCCTCCGCGCAGGCAGGGCACGACGAGCATTGGGATCTCGCTGAAGTGGTCGACCTGCCATTGCACTGCACGCAGGACTTTCAGCATCGACTCGTCGCCGGCCGCCACACGCCGGCCGATGGCGCCGTAGATCGACCAGGCTTGGCGGTAGCGCCTGGCCAACTGCTCCTTCACGCCGCGGTCCTTCACGACGACGAACTCCCAGTTCTGCCCGTTCGACCCGGTCGGCGCACGCAGCGCCAATTCGATGCACTTCAGCACGATCGCGTCGTCAACCGGATCCGGTAGCACGCGCCGTACGGCTCGCTGGGTCATCATCGCGTCGAGCAGCGGCATGTTCAGGCGGGCAAGCGCCTCGTCGACGGTCGGTATGTCAGTCATAACCACCGACGCTACCGCTGTGCCATCGAAATCTGCACTATGGTTGTGATTCGGCGAAAATCACAGCCCTGGTGCAGAACTCGCGGCGTCAGAGTTCGGTGACGGATCCGCCTGCGGCGGTGATCTTTTCGCGTGCGCTGCTGCTGAACTTGTGCGCGCTCACCGAAACCTTGACCGCGAGCTTGCCGTCGCCGAGCACCTTGACGAGGGTGTTTTTGCGCACCGCCCCCTTGGCCACCAATTCGTCGACGCCGACGTCGCCGCCCTCGGGGAACAGTCGGTTGATATCGCCGACATTGACGACGGCGTACTCGATGCGGAACCGGTTGCGGAAGCCCTTCAGCTTAGGCAGCCGCATGTGGATCGGCATCTGGCCGCCCTCGAAGGTCGCCGGCACGTTCTTGCGGGCCTTGGTGCCCTTGGTGCCGCGGCCGGCGGTCTTGCCTTTCGAGCCTTCACCGCGACCGACGCGGGTCCGCTTGGTCTTCGACCCCGGCGCGGGTTTCAGGTCGTGAAGCTTGATGGTCACTAGGCCTCCTCAACCTCTACGAGATGGCGCACCACCGCGATCAGTCCGCGCGTCTGCGGGGTGTCCTCACGAACCACCGAGTGCCGAATCCGCCTCAGCCCCACCGTCCGCAAGCTCTCCCGCTGCTTCCATCGCGCTCCGATGGTGCTGCGCACCTGAGTAATTCGAAGATCGGCCATGGCTATGCCGGTCCTTCCCGCGTGGCCGCAGCCGCCAGCGCGGCGCTCTCGCGGCGCGCCCGCAGCATTCCGGCCGGGGCGACGTCCTCGATCGGCAGGCCGCGGCGGGCCGCCACTTCCTCCGGTCGCTGCAGCAGCTTCAACGCGGCCACCGTGGCGTGCACCACGTTGATCGCGTTGTCGCTACCCAGCGACTTGGCCAGAATGTCGTGCACGCCAGCGCATTCCAGCACCGCGCGTGCGGCGCCGCCGGCGATCACACCGGTACCGGGGCTGGCCGGACGCAGCATCACCACGCCCGCGGCGGCCTCCCCCTGGACGGGGTGCGTGATCGTGCTGCCGATCAGCGGTACCCGGAAGAAGGTCTTGCGCGCTTCCTCCACACCCTTGGCGATCGCGGCAGGCACCTCCTTGGCCTTGCCGTACCCGACACCGACCATCCCGTTGCCGTCGCCGACGATCACCAGCGCGGTGAAGCTGAACCGGCGGCCGCCCTTGACCACCTTCGACACGCGGTTGATCGCGACGACGCGCTCGAGGTAGTTGCTCTTCTCCCCGCTGTCACGCCCGCGGCCGCCCCTGTCGTCACGACGACCGCGACCCTCGCGGTCACCCCGCGACGGCCGGCCTTCGGATGTCGCCGGCCCGGCCGCTCCTGCTGCCTGCTCGGCCATCATGGTGTCCTTCCGTTGTAAGTCATCAGAACTTCAGTCCGCTCTCTCGCGCCGCGTCGGCCAGTGCCGCGATCCGACCGCCGTAGGTGTAGCCACCCCGGTCGAACACCACGGTGTCGATGCCGGCGGCCTTGGCCCGTTCGGCGATCAATTGGCCGACCCGGACGCTGTGGGCTTTCTTGTCGCCTTCGACCCCGCGCACGTCGGGTTCGATCGACGACGCGGCCGCCAGCGTGGTCCCGTTGAGGTCGTTGACCAGCTGCACGTGGATGTGCCGAGACGACCGGTTGACCACCAGCCGCGGCCGCTCCGGCGTGCCGGACACCTTCTTGCGCAGCCGGGCGTGCCGACGCAGCCGCGCGGTGCGGCGAACCGCGGCGACGCTCTGCCCGACCGGCTTCTGCTTCGCATTGTCTTGAGTGGTAGCCATTTCTACTTGCCCGTCTTTCCGACCTTGCGGCGAATCTGTTCACCCTCGTAGCGCACGCCCTTGCCCTTGTACGGGTCGGGACGACGCAACCGGCGGATGTTCGCCGAGATCTGGCCGACCTTCTGCTTGTCGATGCCCGAGACCGAGAACTTCGTCGGGCTTTCGACCGTGAACGTGATGCCCTCGGGCGCCTCGATCACCACCGGATGGCTGTAGCCGAGCGCGAATTCGAGGTTGGCGCCCCGCAGCTGCACGCGGTAGCCGACGCCGAAAATCTCCATCTTGGTGGTGTAGCCCCGCGTCACACCGGTGACCAGGTTGCTCACCAGCGTGCGCGACAGCCCGTGCAGCGAGCGGTTGCGCCGATCGTCGTCGGGCCGGGTGACCACGATCGCGCCGTCGTCGTCGCGGGCCACCGTGATCGGCTCGGCGACCTGCAAAGCCAATTCGCCCTTGGGGCCCTTGACGGAGACGTTCTGACCGTCGATCGTCACGTCGACACCCGACGGAACGGGGATCGGCTGCTTACCAATGCGCGACATGTTTCTCGTTCCTCCTCACCACACGTACGCGAGGACTTCGCCGCCGACGCCCTCGCGGGCCGCCTGGCGGTCGGTCCTCAGACCCGACGAGGTGGAGATGATGGCCACGCCAAGGCCGCCGAGCACTCGCGGCAGGTTGGTCGACTTCGCGTACACCCTCAGGCCCGGCTTGGACACCCGGCGCAGGCCGGCGATGCTGCGCTCCCGGCTCGGCCCGTACTTCAGTTGCACCACAAGGGATTTGCCCACGCGGGCATCCTCGGTGTGGTAGTCGGCGATGTAGCCCTCGCGCTTGAGGATCTCGGCGATGTTGGCCTTGATCTTGCTGTGCGGCAGGGTCACTTCGTCGTGGTACGCCGAATTGGCGTTGCGCAGACGTGTCAAGAAGTCTGCGATCGGGTCGGTCATCGTCATGGCATGTCCTCGCTAATGCTCACCAGCTGCTCTTCTGTACGCCCGGCAACTGGCCGGCATGCGCCAACTCACGCAGGCAGATTCGGCACAGGCCGAACTTGCGGTACACGGCGTGCGGACGTCCGCAGCGGTTGCACCGCGTGTAGCCGCGCACCTTGAACTTCGGTTTGCGCTGCTGCTTGTTGACTAGAGCCTTCTTCGCCATCAGTTCTCCTTGAACGGAAAGCCGAGTTGCCGCAACAGCGCTCGCCCTTCGTCGTCGGTCGTCGCCGAGGTGACGACGGTGATGTCCATGCCCCGCGGCCGGTCGATGCTGTCCACGTCGATCTCGTGGAACACCGACTGCTCGGTCAGCCCGAACGTGTAGTTGCCGGTGCCGTCGAACTGCTTGGGCGACAGCCCGCGGAAGTCGCGGATACGCGGCAGCGCGATCGTGATCAGCCGGTCGAGGAATTCCCACATCCGGTCACCGCGCAGCGTCACCCGCGCGCCGATCGGCATGCCCTCGCGAAGCTTGAACTGCGCGATCGACTTACGAGCGCGCCGGACCTCCGGCTTCTGCCCGGTGATCAGCGCCAGGTCGTTGACCGCGCCGTTGATCAGCTTCGCGTCGCGGGCGGCGTCGCCGACGCCCATGTTCACCACGACCTTCACGACGCCCGGGATCTGCATCACGTTCGCGTAGCCGAACTGCTTGAAAAGCGAATCCTTGATCTCTTCGCGGTAGCGGGTCTTCAGCCTGGGCTGGATCTTTTCTTCCTGGGCAAGCGAAGCGCCGGGATGGGTATCAGTGGTCATCAGATGTCCTTGCCGTTGCGGCGCGAGATGCGGACCTTCTTGCCGGTTTCGTCGTCGACGCGGTAGCCGACGCGGGTGGGTTTGCCGTCGGAGTCGACGATCATCACGTTGCTGACGGGGATCGGCGCTTCTTGGGTGACGATGCCGCCCGAGCGCGCACCGCGTTGGTTTGTCGAGATCGGGGTGTGCTTCTTGATCCGGTTGACGCCCTCCACGAGCACCTTGTTGGCGGTCGGGTAGGCCTTGAGCACCTTGCCCTTGGCGCCCTTGTCCTTACCGGAGATGACGAGCACGGTGTCGCCTTTGTGGATCTTCATCTACAGCACCTCCGGGGCCAGCGACACGATCTTCATGAACCGCTTCTCGCGCAGCTCTCGCCCGACGGGGCCGAAGATGCGCGTGCCACGCGGATCGTTGTCGGGCTTGATGATCACGGCCGCGTTCTCGTCGAACTTGATGTAGCTGCCGTCCGGACGCCTGCGTTCCTTGGCGGTGCGCACGACCACGGCCTTCACAATCTCGCCGCGCTTGACGTTGCCGCCCGGGATGGCCTCCTTGACCGTCGCGACGATGATGTCGCCGATGCCGGCGTAGCGCCGCGACGACCCGCCGAGCACCCGGATGCACAAGATCTCCTTGGCACCGGTGTTGTCGGCGACCTTGAGCCGCGATTCCTGCTGAATCACAAGATCTCCTCGACAGTAATGTGCACGCCGAGGGACAGCCTCCACGTGCGCGGTCTTGCTGTTTCCGAAGGGCACGCGGGGCCAACCACCCGATGAGCGCTTGCGCGAAGAGCATCATGCGGAGCAGGCCAGCCGAGGTCTGCCCAAGGCAACCCCTAGATTCTAGGGGAGGACCTGCGAGGAGCCAAATCCCTCACCTCTCGGCGCGAGCGTGCGTGTTTGTTCCCCGGCACGCCGGTGTCGGACCTGCAAACCCGCACGTTCGCGCTGTCGCGAGCATTAGCTGTCGCAGCAGCCGACACGCCCCTGAACTTTCTGCAAAACTGCAGGCCCAGCTAACGCATATCGTTGACCGCAGCTTCGACGACCGAGTAGCTGATCCGCTCCTGCTCCAGGCGCACGGCCGTCCCGAAGACATCCTCCACCAGGTCGCGGTACAGCGCGGCTTCGTTGTCGGTGAGATTGGTCAGGTCGGCGTTAACGGGTGCCGGTTCGCGGTCCCAATGGTCCTCGTGAGCCAGCAACGTGGTCCGGTCCATTAGCACCGAGCGCGTGTGGCGGAAACCCTTCCGCATGAGATCGAGGATGCGAAACCCGTGGGTATCGATGTCGCCCCAGTAGTACAGCGCGACGTCGCGAAGCCAGTCGAGACGGCTGACCCGCGACACTGCGTACCCGCCGCCGAAGATCAGCAGTGACCGCGGCACGGTCGGGAACGCCAAACAAGTCACCTCGTTTTCCACCACGAAGACGCGCTCGACATCGAACCGGTGTCCCCGCAATTCGTCGACGGGCAATTCGACGTCGGTGATACCAGCCGGCAGTGGCGAGCTGCGGGGATCGAGGATGCGAATTCGCACCCGCGGCGGCTTGCTGCGAAACCCATAGCGTTCGGCGAAGTCGCGCGTCTGCTGATCGACGGGCGCGATCACCGAATCGAGGAGTTCGGCGAGCACTGCGCGGTGCCGCTCGATGAACTTGGTGTCCACGCTAGGCACGTCGATCTGACGGAAATAGCGGTCCCGGTCGGCGTTGGCCAGCAGCCACCGCACGCACGCCAGCAACCGGTCGAAGACACCGTGGTGGTCCAGGGCGCGCATTGGCCTATCCACCACCCAGGCGCGGATTTGCGGCGCCACAGCAGCGGCGTCCTCGACGAGTTCGCGGTGGCGGCGCGCCTGATCCGCCGTGCCGAGAAACGCGGTGAGACCGTCGAACGACTCGATACGCAGGCGGTCGGGGATTTCGCTGCCGCCGGTACGA
The DNA here is from genome assembly GCA_036390735.1 of Mycobacterium sp. GTDB lineage: Bacteria > Actinomycetota > Actinomycetes > Mycobacteriales > Mycobacteriaceae > Mycobacterium. Next base: position 6,308 of record DASWBF010000533.1, read on the forward strand.
CGCGCGCCGATCACCTTGGTCGTCAAGGTGCAGCCGGCCGGGCGGTGCGCCCAGTCGCGGACCCACGCCGCGACGTCCGCGTAGCGAGCGCCGACCTGCGAGGCCGTCGGCCCGCGGAGCGGCAGGTCGAGCGGCACGAAGGCCTCACCTCGCGCGTGGGCTGTCAGCGCGGCGCCGGTGCTCCACCGCTTGCGCAGCCGTGTGCGCACGCTGGCCGGGGTCGACCATTCGGTCACGACACGGCGGCGTCCGTGTCGTCCAGCGCGATCATGCTGTGCAACAGCTTGCGCCGGCGGTATTCCTCGATGGTCAGGCATTGCAGCTGAGAGGCGTTGCCGTTGCGGTTTTCCACGTAGCCGACCGAGGCCACGAACGGCTCGATGACGTGAATCTTTTGCAGCGGGGTGACGATCAGCAGTTGCAGGCCCAGCTTGCGGAACAAGGTGAGCGCAAACCGAGTTGACTCGTCGGAGCCCCGGCCGAACGCCTCGTCGATGACCACGAAGCGAAAGTCCCTGGCACGCTTCGAACCCCAGTTGAGGTTGAACTGGTAGGCCAGCGACGCCGCCAGGATGGTGTAGGCGAGCTTTTCCTTTTGGCCGCCGCTCTTGCCGCCCGAATCGGTGTAGTTTTCGTGTTCGGTGTCATCGGCGCGCCACCGCTCGGACGCGGCGAAGGTGCACCAGTTGCGCACGTCGGTGACCCTCTTGACCCAGTTGCGGTCCGACTCGGTCTGGCCTTCGCGGCCGCGGAACTTCTCGATAAGGTTCTTCACTAGAAGAAAGCGGTCCTCGGAGTACTGGTCAGTGTCGTCGGAGCCGATGGAGCCGTCGGCGCACTGCCGCAGCTCGTCTCGGAAGGCCCTGATCTCCTGGTTAGGTGTCGGGGATTCCTCCAATCGGATGTAGCGGCCCTCGTTGTAGTCGATGCCGACCAGCGACTCGTTGATCGTGGCGATACGCGACGAGATCAGCTCGACCTGCTTGTTGAGTTCGGAGTGGAATCCGGCGATGTCGCGAATGGTGTTGGTGTTCAGGTACTCCTTGAATGCGGCCTCGAACCGGGGCAGGTCGTCGTCGACCATCCGCGCGCGCAATGCCCTATACTCCCCGGCGGAGGCCACATTGTCGTCCATCTCCACCGTGTCAGCCGGATAGCTTCGCCGAAAGTCGGCCATTCTGGTCATGATTCGCCGTGCCAGCGTGTCCGATTTCCCGCCGACGCGCTCGATCTCGCGGGTGATCTCTTCATAGTGCCGGTGCTCCTCGCCGATACAGGCGTCGGCCGTCGCCGGTGGATCGACCAGGCGGGCGGTTACGGCGTCGAAGTGGCGCGACGCTTCGGTTGCGTCGGGTTCGGCAGCGACCTGTGCCGCCTCCGCAGCGCCGTGGCGGGCGCGATCGCGGTCGTGGGTGAGCATGCCGATGCGCTGGTCGATGTCCTTGCGGTTCCGGTCGGCATCGTCGATCGCCGCTTCTGTCCGCTCGATCTGGGCGCCGATGCGGGCGAGTTCTCCTGAGGCGGAACTCAATTCGCGCTTGCGCTGCTGCAACCGGGCGATCTCGGAAACCGTCGATTCCCAGTCGATGTCGTCGAACGATGCCGCCACGCCAGACAACGTGTCCACCGCCGACTTGCGGGCGCTGACCGCTTCGCGGTCGACCGTCAGCCGCGCCAGCGCTTCGCCGACGCGGTGCAGTTCGGCCTGCACGCGTTGTGCGTCGGTGAGCAGCGCGTCGATCTTTTGTTCGTTGCTCCAGCCGAGCACGTAGTGACGGCGGTCGCCGATGGGGTGCGAATCGTCTTTCTCGTGCCGGCCGCCGCGGGCCTTGACTTGGCCGGCCCGGGTGAGCGCGTAGTCGTGGCGACGAAACTGGTCCATCGTGTCGACGCAAATATGCGATGCGCGCCTGCGCAATTCGCGTTCGACCCAGGCGGAGAACGGGCCGTCCTTGACGTCTAGCTTGTGCGCCAGCGCCCCGGCGGGAACGGCGATGGTGTCCTGCACCGCCACGGTAGCCGGCACCCGGTAGTAGACGAGTTTGCCGCCCAAGTGGTTGACGTCGACCCAGTCCGACACCCGCGGATACAGAGCCTGCGGCACCAGCAGCGACAGCCCGAATCCGCGCAGCACCCGCTCGGCGGCGCCCACCCACTCGGCGTGCTGGGCCGCCACCTGAATCAGCTCACCGGCGAAGGGGATTTCCGATGGCTGCAGGCGCAGCTCGGCGCAGAGCCGCTCGCGGATGCTCATGTTGCGCTCGGGGATGTTGCTGCGACGCTGACGCAGGCTCGCCAACTCAGTGGCGATCTCCTTGGCTTCGGCCTCCAACGCCCGTTTGGTGACAGCGTCTTCGGTGATCCGGTTTGCCAGATCGGCCAGCTCAGTATCCAAATTCACTGCTGCCGTGGCGATTCCATCGGAGCGGGCCGCGAACTGAGCGGCGTCGGACACCTGCTCCAGGCCAGCTTTCGCCAGGTAGTCGTCGTAGCGTTGGCGTCGCGCGCGACGCTGGTCACGGTGCGCCGAGCAGTCCTCGATGCGCCGATCGATGTCGGCGATCTCCGCGCCCCCGTGGCCGGCCTGCTCCAGCTGCAGGCTGCGCAACTCGCCGCGCAGCGATGCCAGCGTGGCCTCGGTATGTTCCAGACGCCGCTGCGCCTCGGCCAGCTCTAGATCCAGCGCCGTCGCGCGTTCGGTGTGCAGGCGTTGGCGTAGCGCGGCGAAATAGTAGCGCAGCGCGTCGCGCTGCCCGTGCAGATCGGCGAGTCGAGCCTGCAGTCGGTCGTGGGTGTCGCAGTCCTCGACGAGCGGCCCCAGAGCGGCCAGCTGGTTCCGTGCTTTGACCACGGCGTCATGCGCTTGAGTCAGGTCTTCGAAATGCGCGACCAGCTTGTCGACCCAGCCGGCGGCGTCGAACGGTTCCAGCATGTGCTCGCGCACGAAATCGTTGAGCTCGCCCACCGACTTCATCGACACGGTCTGGTGGAACAGGTCCATGGCCTGTTCGGAGGCGATCGCCAGCTTGCGTCGGTAGTCGCGGCTGTAGTCGGGAAAATGGTCGTACACGGCTGCGCCGATCCTTCGCAGCCGCTTGCGCAGAGCGGGCAGTTCGGCGCCGAAATCGCTGAAGTGCTCGCCTATGCTCAGTTCGGCGTCGGCTGTCACGTAGAACCGCTCCGGCTGACCGCCGATACCGTCCTTAGTCCAAAACACCTGCGCCAGCGTTACATCGGTATCGAAGCCGGTGTTGCGGAAGTGACCTAGGATCACCGAGTATGTGCCGGCGCCACGCAGCCCCACCGGCCGTGACCGGCCGGTGGCCTCGTTGCGCTCGGACTTGTAGAAGCCGAGCACATACGACCGCAGGTCGCGTTCCCGGTTCTGCGCTCCGGCGGCCTTGTTATACGCGATGCGGTGTGCGGGCAGCAGCAACGTGGTGACGGCGTCGACGAGAGTCGACTTGCCCGAGCCGATATCCCCGGTCAGCAGGCAGTTGCGGCCGCCCAATTCGAGCCGCCACACTCGCCGGTCGAAGGTGCCCCAGTTGAACACCTCCAAACGCTGCAGCCGAAACCCGGTTGCGGCGTCGGGTTCGTCGAGGTCGGTGGGCGGGAACAGTGCGGTCACCGCGACTCCTCCAGTTCGGCGGCGTAATCGGCTAAGCGGGCGTCGAACTCAGAGAGCCATTGCCCATCGACGAAGGCCTTCAGCACTCGGCGCACCTCGAACTGGTCGTCCTGCTTAGGAAGTCGACGCAGGAAGCCGAGGTCGACCACCTTTCCGATGGTGCGTTCGACGGTGTCGACGATGCGGGCCTCGTTGGTTGACGTGGCCATGAACATCAGCATCATGTCGACGATCTGGTCGCGGCCGACGATCAGCCGGAAGCCGTCGTCGGTGGCGTCGAACTCGGCCAACTTTTTTCGCAGCAACGCCAACATCAGGCTGGTGTGAAACGACAGCGCGTGGCGGGCGATCAGCCGAGGGATCGGCGGCGAATCGTCCTCAGGCTCCTCGGGTTTGGAACGCAGGAATGCATACCCCTCGGATTCGTCGACCACCACGACGAGTGCCATCACGGAAACGTAGTCGGTCACCTGCGGCACAAGCTGCACCAGATGTTGCCAGACCGGGTCGTGGGTGTCGCGGTACACCACCCCCTTCATCAGGTGGGTGATCACCAGCGGCAGATTCAACTCAGCTCGGCTGACGACTCTGTTGGCGCTCATGTTCTCGCACTTTCGTCAGATAGCTTGCGGACGTAGAGAACTCGCGGCAGCACCGCGGTGCGGGTGGTTCGGGTGTCGTCGGTCCAGCCGACGGTCTCGCGGGCGCTCTCGTCGAACACCGTCGTAAATCTCTCGTCGTCAAGCGACAGGTACGTTACCAACTCCGAAAGGCCGCAAGTGATCGGTGTTTCGGAGACGACCTCGGCGAGGCCGACCTGCGGTGCCCGTCGCAACGCGCGGCACACCGACCGGATCAGCGGCGCCGGATCGACGTAGGTCTGTTCGAACAGCGCCACTGACTCGCTGTCGAATCGGCCCTGCTCGACCGTGGCACTCTCCACCGTCGCGGCCCGCGGCCTGGTGTAGAGCGGCCGCTCCAGTGGCAAACGGATCGTCGGGGCCGTGGCGTCGATTTCGTAGGCGAAGTCAGCACCGATGCGGTCCCGAAACGCCAGCGACCGAGCCTCGATGCTGCGCAGCAACTCCATGACGCGACGGTTCTCCAACCACACCTGGTCGTCGAGGAACCGGCGCAGCTGCTCGGAGAGCTGGCGTACTGTGGCCTGCGCGCGTTCACCGGCGTCGAGCCAATCGTGGTGGATGTAGCGCAGTCGTGGATCAGCGTGCTCGGCCAAGTCGAGTTGATGCACCCGGTGCAGCAGCTCGGTGAGCTCGCGCTGCCGGGTCGGGGACAGCAACAGATCGTAGAACGCCCGGAAGCTGCGGCCCTGGTCGGAGTCGGCGATGTGGCTGCGGTCGCCGACGACCTCGTCGAGCAGCTGGCCCTTAGCGCCGTCCCACGTAGTGATGCGCTCCCGCAGTTCGCGATCCAGCCGGCGGAAGTTGGCCTCCACCTCACGGAAGTCAGCAAGCAGGGCCCGCGCCGTGTCGGCGAACTGTTGATAGCGGTCCCGCCGCGCCGTCGGATCAAGTACGGCGAAGTCACCGCTCTCAACGGCGGCGATTTCCCGGTCCAGCTCGGCGCGCCGGCGATGCAGTTCGGCCAGCCGCGTCTGACCATCGGTTTCCGAGCCGAACACAAGCTGTCGCAGCAGTTCAAACACGGTGTTGAGCCGCGATTCGGTGCCGACGAACGCCCGATCGCGCAACCCCCGCACCCAGGCCACCGCACGCTCCACGGCCGCCGTGGCGTCGTAGTGCGGCTCGTCTGAACCGAGCGGGTAAAACTTGCGCAGCCAGCCGGCTTCCGGGGCGGACCAGTCGTCGAGGTAAGCCTTCGCTGATTTCGGATAGGTGCCCTCTCCCAGGCGCTCGTTGAGTGCGAACAGCTCGTCGTCGAGCCGGCTGATCAGCTGTGACGCCGAAATGTCTCGGACGTTGTCGTCGACGAACACCTGCCCGAGGAAGGACAGGACCAGCGGTGCGTTATCGGCGCGGAGCAGCCGCCACGCAGGACTACCCGCCCGTAGTGCCGCGATCTCTTCGTGCCGCATGGGCCAACGGTAACGCTGGCCACCGACATCCCACGTCCCGCGAGCGCGCGTGTCTGTCCCCGACACGCCCGCGAAACGCCGGCAACCGCGCACGCTCGCCGGCTACCGCGCGCGGCCGTTGTCCCAGGTCGTGACGGCCCAGATAACGATCACGTCCAGCGCGATCACCACCAACGACCACACCGGGTAGTACGGCAGCCACAGGAACATCACCACAATCGACACCGAAGCGATGACGATCGCCGCCACCCGGGCCCAGTCCGTGCCTCGAATGAGGCCGATGGCGATCGCCGCCAGCAGCACGCCCAGGATGATGTGGATCCAGCCCCACACCGTGGTGTTGAACTTGTACACGTAGTCCGCCGTGACGACGAGCAGCTCGTCGTTGACCACCGCAGAGATGCCCTGAAGCAGCGTCAGCACGCCGGTCACCAACAGCAAGGCGCCGGCGGCTATCGACGTGCCGCCGGCGACTACGTTTCGCACGCGGCGGGTTTTGGGTGGGGTGTTGCGGGTCATGAATTCCTCCTTTGCCAGTGAGCGCTATCGCCAAACGATCAGTCGTCGCAGCAGGCGACCTCCAGCCGGCAGGCGCACGAAGCGAGCACCGGCACGTCGGCGCGCGCACGGGCCAACGCCAGCTGCTGGCGGATGATCACCGCCTCCTCGGTGCGGCCCAGCCGCTGCAGGCATTCGTGGTAACCATGCAGGCTCCAGACGTTGCGGGGGTGTTGGCAGGCGCGGGTCAGCGTCGGGTCGAGGCCAAGATCGGCGGCGTAGACGGCGGCCGCCTCTTCGACGTGGCCCTGCTCGAGCAGCAGCGCGCCGTAGGCGTGCCGGGTGGGCTGCATCCAGCCCCATGGCTCGTCGTAGGGCAGCGAGTCATCCAACTCGATCGCGCGCCGAAGGTGGCCGAACGCGGTGTCGAAAGAGCCTTCACGGTAAGCGATTTCACCGTCGAACATCGCCTCGGCGATCGCAAGAATGTCGCGACTCGTGTTGTTGAACAAGTACCGTGATTCAGGTATCCGCGCATACGCCTCGGCGAACGAGGCACGTTCGGCACGAGCCTGCGGCAGTTGGCCTTTGGCGGCATGCGCGACGCCTCGCCCGTAGTGAATGGTCGCTGCGGTGGTGCAGTACAGGTCGACGTCGGCGGGGATCGGCTCGGCGATCAGGTCGTCCCACCGGCCGAACCGCACCAGCACGTGAATTCGCAACGGCACGAACGCTTCCAGCCAGTCCGCCATCGGCGGCGACTCGATCGACAGCAGCTCCGGCGTCAACTGGCTGGCGAGTTCGTCGGCCGCCTGCAGCCCGATCTGCGACTGCCCCTCGAACATCGCCGAATACACGATGAAGTGCAGATCATGCGCACGGTACAGCGAGTAGAAGTTCAACGGCCCGGCACGTTCGACGAACCGGCGGTCGGCCTGCACCGCCGCCTGATTCGACACCACGGAGTTGCGGTAGTCGCCGCACAACACGTCGATGTGGCTGGGCATGTGTTGCAGGTGTCCGGCGTCGGGCACCAGGCCGCGCAGCAGGTCCGCCGCCGGCAGCGCGTCTTCCGGGGTCGCCGACATCTCCATCGTGTGCAGGTACAGGTGCAGGATTCCGGGGTGTCGACGACCCTCAGCGGACCCCAGTGCGTCCTCGAGAATTCGTTTCGCTTCGACGACGCGGGAATCGGGCGCGGGTTCGCCGGTCCGGACGTCCCACAGCGCCCACGCGGTGACGTTGACCAGCGCGTCGGCCGCCAACGCGGCCACGTCGACGTCGTCGGGGTAGGCCCGCGCCAGCTCACCCATCGCCTCGGCGTAGCCAACGAGCCCAGCCTGCAACGCGTCGGCGTCGTCCGGGTCGTCGGTGGGAAAGCGGGCCGCCAACGCCTCGATCAGGCCACGCTCGACCGCGCTGGCCCGGCCACCCGCGGCCAGCTGCAGCTCCATCCGCGCCCGCGCCAGCGACGCGGCGAGATCCACCGGGTCGAAAGCCTCCCACGCCTTGTTGTAGTTCGGGCCGACCGAGTAGGCGATGCCCCATCGCGCCGCAGCGAGCGCGGGGTCGAGTTCCAGGGCACGTTCGAAACACCGAACGGCCTCTTCGTGGTTGAACGCGTACGCCCACACGAGGCCCCGGTCGAACCAGATTTGCGCCTGGGGAGACGGCGTCTCGATCGGGCGATGGTAGGAGCCGAGGTCGAAGTACGGCTCGGTTCCGCCCAGCGAAACACTCTGGGAAGCGGTCATATTCGGACGATAGCGTGACCGTTAGCCGGACGAACCGAGATCGGCGACACAGCGAAAACCGATGTGCGTCGTGGCGGTGTCGCGCGACTGCGGCGAGCGCGCCGCGGGCCGGTACCGGTGGCAGTACTCGGGTGCACACAGATGCGAGCCGCCCTTCAATGTCTGGCTGACGGTCGGATCGGCCGACGACACCGACGGTCCGCAACACGGCTGCCCGACCCGGTGGTGCGTGGAGTATTCGGTGGTCGTCCACTCCCACACGTTGCCGATCATGTCGAGCAGCCCGAACCCGTTGGCGGGGAACGTGCCCACCGGCGAGGTGCCGACCCAGCCGTCGGCGCCGTCATTGCGGTACGGGAACCGGCCCTGCCACGTGTTGGCCATCAAGTGCCCGCCCGGCGTCGGCTCGTCGCCCCATGCGTACACCGACGAGCAGCCGGCCCGCGCGACGTACTCCCACTCGGCTTCCGTCGGCAGGCGCCGACCCGCCCACTTCGCGTACGCCCACGCGTCCGGGTAGGCGACCTGCACGACGGGATGGTCAGGCTTGTCCTCGACTGAGCTGCCCGGCCCGAACGGGTGCCGCCAGCTCACGCCCGGCGCCCAGTCCCACCACTGTCGCCAGTCACGCAGATCGACCGGGCCGCTGCTGGGCCGGAACACCATCGCGCCGGGAACCAGGTCGGCGGTGGCCGCCCCGGGGTACAGGGCAGGGTCCAGCGGCTGCTCCGCGACCGTCACATAGCCTGTGGCGGACATGAATTCGGCGAACTGGGCGTTGGTCACCGGGTGGCGCTCGATCGCGAACCCGGCCACCGTGGCCGTATGGACCGGCGCCTCTTCCGGGTAGAAGCTCGTCGAACCCATGCGGAAAGACCCGCCAGGCAGTTCGACAAGCTCGGTCAGCATGTGCCCAGCGTATTAGTCCTTCGCGAACGCCAGCGCCAGTTCCTTTTCCACGTGCTGGTAAGGCTCGCCGGAGACGTCGACGACGACCTGCTGGATCGTGCCGCCGGTGAACGCATACGGCGCCTTATAGGAGCTGGACACCGCCGACCCCGCGTTGCGACCGACCGAGAGGCTGGCACCGGCGAGACCGAATGTTCCGGGATGGGCTTTCACGTTCGGCCGCGTGCCGACAGCTTGCTCGTCGATGTAGACCGTGACCTCGCCAAGCGGGGTGTGGCTGCCCTCGACGGTCCCTTGCAGGGTGTAGCGGACCCCGAAGATGTGCTTACCCAACGGAACAGCGCCGGACGACGACACCTTCTGCTCGTCTTCTCCCATGAAGTTGTAGATGTAATGCAGTCGGCCGTCCTGAACGAACAGCACATGTCCGCCGTGCGCGCCGCCCTGCTTGAAGATCACGCCTTCGGCGCCAGTGGTGTCGACCGTGACCTCGGCCAGCACGGAGAACGACTGGCCGCGGATCTCAACGGCCGCGCCGATCCCGACCTCGGCGGTGTTCGGGTAGTAGACGAACGACTTTCGATCGCCGGCGAGATACGGCCGCCATCGGGTCAACGTCTCGAGAAGGTTCAAGTCGGCCAGCGGCAAGCCGTTGTACTTGGCCGCCTCGTCGAACCAGAGCTTCGTCAACTCCACGAGTTTCGAAGACTCTTTCTCGGCGAGGTCGTGGCATTGGCTGCGGTCGGCCTCGATGTGGAACAACTCCCAGCGGTCCTTGTCGAAGTGCGACCAGCCCGACGGCGTCGCCGCGTGCACGGTGTTGGCGAACCAGCCCTTGTGCCAGATGCCGCGGGTGCCGAGCATTTCGTAGAACTGCGTGTCCTTTCCGGTGTCGGCCTTCGGATCGTCAAGTGCCGCTTTGAAACTCATGCCGTCGAGCGCCTTCTGCGCGATGCCCTTGACGGTGTCTGGCGGTGTGATGCCCAGCAGGTCGTAGACCGTGGGTGTGATGTCGCAAACGTTGACGTAGTTGTCCCGAACCTCGCCGTGGGCGGCGATTCCGTTGGGCCAGCTGATGATCGCGGTGTCGGCGATGCCGCCCTCGTGGGACGCGTAGCGCTTGAACAGCTTGTAGGGCGTGTTGAACGCCATCGCCCAGCCGATCGGGTAATGGTTGTAGGTGTCGGTGCCGCCCAGATTGTCGTAGAACCTCATGCTCTCTTCGGCGGTGTCGATGTAGCCGTTGAAGAACTTCACCTCGTTCACCGAGCCGTTCGGGCCGCCTTCCCCGCTGGCGCCGTTGTCCGAGATCACTACGATGACCGTGTTGTCGAGCTGACCGGACTCGTCGAGGTAGTCGAGGATGCGGCCGAGTTGCGCGTCGGTGTAGCTGAGGAAGCCCGCGAACACCTCGGCCATCCGGCAGAACAGCTTCTTCTCCTCGTCGCCCAGCGTGTCCCACGGGCGCACGGTGTCCTGCAGCGGCCACGGTTCGCCGTTGGGCCCCTTGACATCCAGGTAGGGGTTGACTGGCGACAACTCGGTGTCGGGCGGCACGATGCCCAACTTCTTCTGGTTTTCCAGCGCGATCTCGCGGTACCGCTCGTAGCCAATGTCGAACTTGCCCGCGTACTTGTCCGCCCATTCCTTGAAGACGTGGTGCGGCGCGTGTCCGGCGCCGGGGCAGACGTACGAGAACCACGGCTTGTCCGGCGCGATCATCTTCGCATCGCGGATGAACTCAATGGTCTTGTCCGCGATGTCTTTTGACAGGTGATAGCCATCTTCCGGCGTCGCGGGCGGGGTGACGGGATGGTTGTCGTAAACCAAGTCGGGATACCACTGGTCGGTCTCGCCGCCCATGAAGCCGTAGAACCGCTCGAATCCGCGGGCCAGCGGCCAATGCCGCTTGGTGGCGGCCAGGTTCGACTCCTCGAGCGGGGTGAGATGCCACTTGCCGACGCAGTAGGTGTTCCAGCCCTGTTCGGCGAGCACCTCCGAAATCAGCGCGGTGTCGAACGGGATACGCCCGTTGCAGTTCGGGAAGCCGTCGGTGAACTCTTCGATGGTCGCCATCCCGACCGTGGTGGCGTTGCGTCCGGTCAGAAGCGACGCCCGCGTCGGCGAGCACAGCGCGGTGGTGTGGAACTGCGAGAGCCGCACCCCGCGCTCGGCGATGCGGCTCATCGTGGGCATCTCGACCAGCCCGCCGAAGCAGTCCCAAGTGGCGATGCCGGTGTCGTCCCAGACGACGTAGAGCACATTGGGCGCGCCGTCGGGTGCGGTCGGCGCGGCGTACGGCCCCCAGTCCGGTTCGGAGTTTCTGATGTCCAGCTCGATCTTGCCCGCAAACTCCGACGCCATGTCCGGCTCCGTTCTGCTCGCACTCGTCCCGACGTGGCCCGGACACTACACCGGGAACGTAGATGTGAGCTTAAGAAATTGCCGAGTGCATCTGTTACGAAAGCCGATGCGCCCGACGCGTATCGATGCTCTCGGCTCGCGCCGAACGTGAGCCCACTGCGAAGATTCGAAATCTTCGCAGTGGCCGCACGCTCGCGGTGAACATGGCGCCGCCCGGCTTCGCGCCGAGACGTCAGCTCGCCGGCACCGGTTTGTTCACCCGGTACAACCGCCAGGTCGGTTGGCTGTCACCGTTGTTCGGGACCTCCAGTTCCAGCGTTGCAATGTCCGCGCCGGTGTCATACAGCGTCGGGTAGCGCAGGTTGAGCGCATCGGACGCGCCGCGACCGGTCGGGGGTACGGCGAGCAGGTACTCGATCCCGCCGGTTACCGGATCGTTGAGCAGTGCGGTGAAGTCGGGGTCGGACGGAACGATGAAGGTCCTCGGCCGTTCGGATGCGGCGACGATGGCGAACCCGTACACGGTGTCGGTCAGCACCGAACTCTCCGGCAGGTTCAGCCGGCCGAGGTACCCGGCGATGTCCCGCTCGGTGGAAAACGATGCCGCGATGCGGTGCTCGATGGCCTTGCGCTCGGTGACGTTGTCGGGCTGAGGCGCCAGCACGGCGCCGAGCGCATACTCCTGCGGCGCGTACTTCGGTTGGCCCATCCCCCACGCGGTGACCGGTACGCACACCGCAAACGCAAGCAGCACAACGGCATACGCGAACCGCCACCGACCGCTGACCGGCACTGGTTCCGGTGACGCCAGCGCGTACTTGCCGCGCCGCGTGGCCGGCGACACCACACCGTCGGGAACAGCCAGCAGTGCCAAGGTCGCAGCGAACGGTACTGCGACGATGTAGAAACGCAGGAACCCGAATGTCGAACCGCTGGCATAGCTCAACGCCTGAAAGCTCAGCGCCGCACCGTAGAGCGCCGCCGGCACGATCACGGTCTGCCAGGTGTGCCAGCGCCACCGCGCGACAGCGGTCCAAGCCGCGATGGGCGCCAGTGTCGGCGCGAGCAGTCCAATGCAAATCAGCGCGAACATGAGCCCGCCCGTCAAACCGGCGGAGGTGCTGCCCGACTGCTGCAGAATCGCGGCATTGCCGTACTGCGAGCTGAATTGGGCGA
>DASWBF010000534.1:0-8645 GCA_036390735.1 Mycobacterium sp.
CTGTGGATGCGCGGCGCCAGCCTGACGATGCTGCATCAGCCGACGCCGCGCACCGATCTGCAGGTGTGGGCGCAGGACACCATCACAGTGATCGACATGATCAAGGCGAAGGTTGTCATCGTGTCCGATCCCTTCATGGCGGCCGCGCCGGTGCTGGCGGACCGCGGCATCGAGGTGGTCACCGTCGAGAAACTGCTCGGTCATGCCCCCATCGCCCCGGTCGACACCGGCGAGGAAGATCTGGCGCTGCTGCAATTGACATCCGGGTCGACGGGATCCCCGAAGGCGGTGTCGATTACCCACCGCAACGTGGTCTGCAATGCCGAGGCGATGTCCATCGGCGCCCACTACAACATCGACACCGACGTGATCGTGAGCTGGCTGCCGCTCTTCCACGACATGGGCATGACCGGTTTTTTGAGTGTGCCGATGTACTTTGGCGCCGAGCTGGTCAAGATCACGCCAATGGATTTCCTGAGCGATATCTTGTTGTGGGCCAAGCTGATCGACAAATACCGGGGCACCATGACCGCTGCGCCGAACTTCGCCTATTCGCTGTTGGCGAAGCGACTGCGCAAGCACGCCAAGCCCGGTCAATTCGATCTGTCCACGCTGCGATGGGCACTGTCGGGTGGCGAGCAGGTGGAGCCCGCCGACGTCGAGGATCTCTGTGAGGCCGGCGCGCCGTTCGGGCTTCGGCCGGAGGCAATCCTGCCCGCCTATGGCATGGCCGAGACGACTGTGGCGGTGTCGTTTTCCGAGTGCGGCGCGGGGCTGATGGTCGACGAGGTCGACGCCGACATCCTGGCCATGCTGCGACGGGCGTTGCCGGCCACTATGGGTAACACCCGCCGGCTGGCGGCATTGGGCCCGCTCCTGGGCGGACTGGAAGCCAGGATCATTGATGACGACGGCAGCCTGCTGCCGGCGCGCGGCGTCGGGGTGATTGAGCTGCGCGGTGAGCCGTTGACACGCGGCTACATCACGACGGGTGGATTCGTCGCTGCGCAGGACGAGCGGGGCTGGTATAACACCGGTGATCTGGGTTATCTGACCGAGCACGGACACGTCGTGGTCTGCGGCCGGGTGAAGGATGTGATCATCATGGCCGGGCGCAGCATCTACCCGGCCGACGTCGAGCGGGCTGCCGGGCGGGTCGAGGGGGTTCGGCCCGGGTGTGCGGTTGCGGTGCGGTTGGATGCCGAACATTCGCGGGAATCTTTAGCGGTCGCGGTGGAGTCGAGCATGTTCGAGGATCCGGCAGAGGTGCGCCGCATCAAACACCAGGTCGCCCACGAGGTCGTTACGGAGGTCGATGTGCGGCCGCGTAACGTTGTCGTGCTGGGTCCGGGCGTCATTCCGAAGACACCGTCAGGAAAACTACGCCGCGCGGAAGCGCTGGCGTTTCTCAGCTAAGCGGCATGGCCGAGATGACGCCAACTGAACAGACGCTGGCGCCGATAACGAGCGTTTCGTGGTCGCGGGTGGTCCTCAAGCGTTACCAGGCACGCACAAGATCAACGGGCAATGCGATTCCTCTGTCGTCCCGCGCCCGTGGGCGGTCGATCTCAGCAGTGAAGGGTTGATCTTTCGACCCGGGCTGGTTCCAGCGCCCGGTGGGGTTGTTGGCCGGGATCGGCGCCCGCGGAAGTGGGTTCCGTGGAGCGTTGGCGCCGCGCGGCCGCCCCTGTGGATTTCAGATTCGGGTAGGGTCTGGCAATGCCTGAGGATTGCCAGGCCTCAAGGCACGTGAACTATCCCCTGCCAAAGCGACACCTGGCCGGGGCCGACCGACAGCGATAGCGTGGCTGCTATGCCACGATCATTCGACTTCTCGATCGAATCCTCGGCCAGCGTCGAACAAATCCATTCGGCGTTCTCCGAGGAGGATTACTGGCTGGCGCGGCTGGCGGCCTTCGGCGGCATCGGCAGGCTGGACTCGTTGATCATTGGCACCGATGGCTCTGTGACCGTGGTCATTATCCAGGACCTGCGCCACGAAGGACTGCCCGGGCTGGTCGCCAAGTTCTATCCCCGTGATTGGCAAGTCGTGCACAATGAGACGTGGAGCCCGATCGGCGGCGGCCTGGTGCGCGGGGAGGTCAGCATCGCGGCGCGGGGAGCGCCAGGATCCGGGTTCGGCACGGCTTTGCTGGCACCGGCGCAGAACGGCGCGCGCCTGAAGTGCACGGCGACCGTGGAGTTCAAAGTCCCATTGGTCGGCGGCAAGATCGAGAGCCTCATCGGCCGCCAGTTGACCGAAGGGTATTCGGTTATACAGCGCTTCACCACGAAGTGGATTAAGGAGCACGCCTGACGCCGGTTGTGTGGCGGTGTAACCGGCCATCCGGCCTCCTGCGACAGTTCTGTTGGATCACCTTAATGTCGTCGCCTACCCATGATTAAAGCGGCCCGACGGGTTCGTGCACGTCGGTGGCGGTGTTTGCTGGTCCCGCAACTGAACCGACGATTGTCTCGATATCGGCCGCCCGTACTGCCGCAGTAGCTTAAGTTTCGGCGGCCGCCGGCAGTAGGCAGGCGGCACATTCAGCTGACCAGCCGCGCGATCGACCGCAGCGGGATCGACAACCACGTCGGCCGGTGCCGCGCTTCGTACGCGGCCTCGTAGACGGCCTTGTCCAACTCGTAGGCCAACATCACCGTCGCCGCGTCACGCGGATCCACTTCCGCCACCGCCGCATACCCGTCGCAGAACGCGGACTGGTTGCGCTCCACCCATTCCCGCGCCCGGGCGGCCAACTGCTTGGCCTGATCTCCGTCGTGGCCCACCAGCCGTTGATATGCCGCGTACTCATACGACCGCAGCATCCCGGCGACGTCCCGGAGCGGCGAGTCGGGCTTGCGCCTCTCCTCCAGCGGCTGCCCCGGTTCGCCCTCGAAGTCGATCAGCAGCCAGGTTTCGGGGGTGCGTAGCACCTGGCCCAGGTGCAGGTCGCCGTGCACGCGCTGCACGGTGATCGTCTCGCCGACGAGCTTGTGGAACCTCTCTTCGACCGCGGGGACGTACTGCCGCATCTGCGGTACCGCCGCTGCGGCGGATGAGAGCCGCGCCAGCATCGCGTCGACGGAGAACTCGACCGTCGAGGTCCCCAATGTGTCGGCCAGCGTGCCGTGCACGGAAGCGACCGCCTCGCCGAGTCGATGCGACTCGCCGGCGAAGTCACCGCCGACCTCGTAGGCGTATAGATCGCCCTCCGCAAACAGATCGCGGGTGCTTGCCGTCGCCATGTCCCAGCCTTCGGCCGAGTTCGCGGCGAACTTCGTCACCATCCCCAGCGGCCAGTCTTGGCCGGCCAGGCTCATCTCGATCGACCCGAGCAGTGGAGCGACGTGCGGATTGCCCGCTCGGCCCAGCACCCGGTTCAACTCGATGTCGGGGTTGACGCCGGGCGCGACGCGGCGAAACACCTTGAGGATGGCCTCTTGCTCGAAGATCACGCTGGTGTTGCTCTGTTCGGAGTCGAACACCCGCGGCGCGGCGTCAATCGGCAGCGTGGCACCCGGTTCCTTCGCGAACGTCACGTCGTCACGTACGGCCGACGAGTCGATCAGCGACAGCAGGAACTGTGCCGCCTGCGGGTCGTAGAGCGCGTCGTACCCGGTGCGATCCCAAGCGCTTCCGATCGTCGCGACGGTGTTGTACTCGTCGGGGGGCGCGACGTCCCAGCGCACGATCACCTGATAGCGCTCCGACGACCCGTCGATATAGGACGCGTCGACCAGCATCAGCTCGATGTCGTCGCGAAGCGGCACGACCCGGGCCGGTTCGGCGGCGGACAGCTCTCGGCTGCGGCCGGCGTACCAGCGCTGACGCGGAAGCCATTCCGCGAAGGGCAGGCTCATTGCTTCTCCTCGGACACGCGCAATTGAAACCAGTAGAACCCGTGGCCCGGCAGCGTCAACAAGTAGGGCAGGTGGCCGATGCGCGGGAACTCTACGTTGCCCGTCAGCTCGACCGGTACGTAGCCATTCCAGTGCTGCAGGTACAGCTCGATGGGCTGGGGGAAGCGGGACAGGTTGTTGACGCAGAACACGAGGTCGCCGTCCTCTTCACGCAGATACGCCAACACCGACGGGTTCGAGCCGCCGAGCTCCTTGAACGTGCCCGTGGCGAACGCAGGGTGCCGGCGGCGCACGCCCAGCATCGTGCGGGTCCAGTTCAAAAGCGATGTAGAGCTGTCGATCTGCGCCTCGACGTTGACCGACGGGTATCCGTAGACCGGATCCAGGTTCGGCGGTAGGTACAGCCGCCCCGGGTTGGCCTTGGAGAAGCCGGCGTTGCGGTCGGGGGTCCACTGCATCGGCGTGCGCACGCCGTCGCGGTCGCCGAGCCAGATGATGTCACCCATCCCGATCTCGTCGCCGTAGTAGATGACCGGGGAGCCCGGCAGCGACAGCAGCAGCGCGGTGAACAGCTCGATCTGGTTGCGGTCGTTGTCCAGCAGCGGGGCCAGCCGCCTGCGGATCCCGACGTTGGCCTTCATCCGCGGGTCTTTGGCGTACTCGGAGTACATGTAGTCGCGCTCTTCGTCGGTGACCATCTCGAGCGTCAGCTCGTCGTGGTTGCGCAGGAAGATGCCCCACTGCGCCATCTTCGGGATCGGCGGCGTCTGCGCCAGAATCTCGCTGATCGGGATCCGCGACTCGCGCCGCACGGCCATGAAAATGCGCGGCATCAGCGGGAAGTGGAACGCCATGTGGCATTCGTCGCCGCCGGTGTCCGGGTCGCCGAAGTACTCGACCACGTCGGCCGGCCACTGGTTGGCCTCGGCCAGCAGCACCCGGCCGGGGAACTCGTCGTCGACCACCTGGCGGCAGCGCTTCAGGAACGCGTGCGTCTCGGGCAGGTTCTCGCAGTTGGTGCCTTCCCGCTCGAACAGGTAAGGCACGGCGTCCAGCCGGAAGCCGTCGATGCCGAGGTCGAGCCAGAACCGCAGGACGTCGATCATCGCCTCCTGCACGGCCGGGTTGTCGTAGTTGAGGTCCGGCTGGTGGCTGAAGAACCGGTGCCAGTAGAACTGCCGGCGGACCGGGTCGAAGGTCCAGTTCGACTCCTCGGTGTCGACGAAGATGATCCGCGCGTCGGCGTAGCGGTCGCTGGTGTCGCTCCAGACGTAGAAGTCGCCGTACGGGCCGTCGGGGTCGCGCCGGGATTCCTGGAACCACGGGTGCGATTCGGAGGTGTGGTTCATCACAAGGTCGGTGATCACGCGAATTCCCCGGCGGTGTGCCGCGTCCAGCAACGCGACGAAGTCGTCGACGTCGCCGAATTCGGGCAACACCTTGTAGAAGTCGCGGATGTCGTAGCCGCCGTCGCGCAGCGGCGAGTCGTAGAACGGCGGCAGCCACAGACAGTCGACGCCCAGCCACTGCAGGTAGTCCAGCTTCTCCGTCAGCCCCCGCAGGTCGCCGGAACCGTCGGCGCTCGCGTCGTAGAAGGCCCGCACCAGCACCTCGTAGAACACGGCCCGCTTGAACCACATCGGATCCGCCGGAAGAACCCGCGCGTGCCCGAAGTCCTCCGCGGTGGGATGCTCCACTACTCCGTCTTCGACGTGGCTGCCTTCGACAGGGTCAGGATCAGGGTCGTCGGCGTCGTGTGTCATCTGCATCAGAGTGTCACCTACCCGGCAGCGTGCTTGCTGAACCCACGGGGCGAGATTCACGCTAGCGCGCAGAGGTGCGAGTAGCTAACGCGCTAGCGTCAGTTTCGGCGAGCATGCCCAATGACGAGGAGCCAACGTGGCCGACCGACCAACCGACAACGGCGCACTCACGCCGCACTTCGACGACGTCCAGGCCCATTACGACCTGTCTGACGACTTTTTTCGGCTCTTCCTCGATCCGACCCAGACCTACAGTTGCGCGTACTTCGAGTGCGACGACATGACGTTGGAAGAGGCGCAGCTCGCCAAGATCGACCTCGCGTTGGGCAAGCTGGGCCTCGAGCCGGGGATGACGTTGCTCGACGTCGGTTGCGGATGGGGCTCCACGATGAAGCGCGCGGTTCAGCGCTACGACGTCGACGTCGTCGGCCTGACGTTGAGCAGGAACCAGGCCGTTCACGTCGAGAGGCTGTTGGCTGACCTGCCCGGTCGGCGCACCAAGCGGGTCCTGCTGCACGGCTGGGAAGAGTTCGATGAGCCGGTGGACCGCATCGTGTCGATCGGCGCGTTCGAGCATTTCGGCCACGAGCGCTACCCGGCGTTCTTCGACTTCGCTTTCAGCGCACTGCCGTCAGACGGAATCATGCTGCTGCACAACATCACTGGCCTGCACCCCACCCAGATGGCCGAGCGGGGCATGCCGCTGTCGTTCCAGTTCGCCCGGTTCCTCAAGTTCATGCTGACCGAGATCTTCCCCGGCGGCCGGCTGCCGTCGATCGAGATGGTGCAGGAACGTGCCGGCGAAGGCGGATTCACGGTCGCCCGGATCCAATCGCTGCAGCCGCATTACGCCAAGACACTCGACCGGTGGGCCGAGGCGCTGGCCGCGCACAAGCACGAGGCCATCGCGATCCAGTCCGACGAGGTGTACGAGCGGTACATGAGGTACCTGACCGGCTGTGCCGACATGTTCCGCGTCGGCTACATCGACGTCAACCAGTTCACGCTGGCGAAGACACCATGAAGTTCTAGCGGCTGCTCGCAGTCGACTGCAAGTGCGACAGGTTCTCCACCGACTTGCGCACGTCTCCCTTGAGCACCCGCGCCACCAGCTTGCCGACCGGCCCCGACAGCACGCCGCCGCTCAGGTCCGCGCAGAGGTGGAATTGCGAGCCGGGGCTCATGTCGGAGGGCACCGACACGTCAACTTTGGCCATGTTCTTTCCCTACCCGGCTGACCGCATGTGTAACCGGCGCCCGGCCCGCGAATCGCGCGCCGCGGGCCGGTATCGTACCGACGTGACGTTGCAACGCGATCACGGCGACCCGGGCGACGCTCCGTCGGCGCCGCCGCCGCTGACGCCGGTCGTCAATCCCCGCCGGCCGTCGGCGGCCGAGGAGGCGCGCACGATCACGGCGTCAACCAACATGGGAACGCTCGCAACGCTCACGTCCACCGGGGACCCGTGGGCGTCGTTCGTCACCTACGGCCTGCTGGACGGCGCGCCTGTGCTGTGCGTATCCCGGATGGCCGAGCACGGCCGCAACCTCGACCACGACCATCGGGCGAGCTTGTCGATCGTCGCGCCCAGCACCGATCGAGATCCGCTGGCCAGCGGCCGAATCACGCTGGCGGGCAAGGCCGAAAGACCAGGAGGCGACGAGCTTGCCGCAGCCCGCGACGCGCATCTCGCTGCGGTCGCCGCGGCGAAGTACTACATCGACTACAGCGACTTCGCGACGTGGGTGCTGCGAGTGCATCGGGTGCGATGGGTGGGCGGGTACGGCCGGATGGATTCGGCGACGGGTGAGGACTACATGGCGGCAACACCGGACCCGGTACAGCCACTCGCCGACGCGGCGATCGAGCACCTGAACGCCGACCCCGCCGACTCGCTCGCTGAGATGGCCAAGGCGTTCGGCGGATTCCCCGACACGGACGCCGCGACCTGCACCGGCGCCGACCGCTACGGACTGGACCTGCGAGTCAGCACCAAACGCGGAATCGCCTACACCCGTGTCGGATTCGTTGATACGATCGACTCGGTCGACGAGTTGCGCGCCGCCACAGTGGAATTAGTGCGACGGGCACGCGCGTCATGAAAGTTCACCACCTCAATTGCGGGACCATGCGGCCACCCGGCACGCCAGCGCTGGTCTGCCATGTGCTGCTGGTGGAGACCGACAACGGCCTCGTGCTGGTCGACACCGGCTACGGGTTGGCCGACATCGCCGACCCGCGACGGCGGATCGGGCCGATGCGCCACCTGCTCAAGCCTGCGTTCGACCCCGACGAGACCGCCGCACGACAGGTGCAGCGCCTCGGATTCAGCCGAGACGACGTGCGGCACATCGTGATCACGCATTTCGACTTGGACCACATCGGTGGCCTGGCGGATTTCCCGGCCGCGCAAGTACACGTGACAACCGCTGAGATAGACGGGTCGATCAGATCGCCGTCGTGGCGAGAACGGGTGCGGTACAAGGCTGTTCAATGGGAGCACCACCCGAGGGTCGTCGAATACAGCTCGGACGGCAAATCCTGGCGCGGAGTCTCTGCGGCGAACCAACTCAGTGCGGTGTCGGCCGGAATCGTGTTGGTTCCGCTGTCCGGCCATACCCGCGGTCACGCGTGCGTGGCGGTGGACGCCGGTGACCACTGGATCCTGCACTGCGGCGATGCGTTCTACCACCGCGGCGAGATCGACGGCCGTACGTCGGTGCCTCGGTCGCTCAGGCTGCAAGAGAGAATCACCGCGTTCGACTTCAAACGACTACGCGACAACCAGGCCCGGCTCGCCGAGTTGTTCGCTCGCGGCGAACCCGACCTGCTGATGATCTGCGCGCACGACTCGAACCAATACGAGCGCGCACAAAACCGCCAAGCCTGAGCAACATCCTGCCAGCCCGGAACTAAAGGGTCCGGCCTCCCGTGTTCTGAAAGCCAGACACCGAGGAGGCAGAAATGAAGAGGTCCACATTCGCCACGATCGCAGCGGCCGGCTTGGCGGCCATCAC
>DASWBF010000535.1:0-12555 GCA_036390735.1 Mycobacterium sp.
TTCTTGTCGGTGCGCTGCTCTGGGCCACGGTTCAGCTGGCTGAGCGCCACGACCGGCACCTCGAGTTCCTTCGCCAACAGCTTGAGGCTGCGCGAGAACTCCGACACCTCCTGTTGCCGCGACTCGAACTTCTTACCCGACGTCATCAGCTGCATGTAGTCGACGACGATCAGCTTCAGGTCAGCCTTCTGGCGCAGACGCCGCGACTTCGCTCGGATCTCCATCATCGTCAGGTTCGGCGAATCGTCGATATACAGTGGCGCCTCGCTGATTTGGCTCATCCGTCGCGCGAGCCGTGCCCAGTCGTCGTCACCCATTCGGCCCGAGCGCATGTCGGAAAGCTTGATCTTCGCCTCGGCCGACAGCAGCCGCATCACGATCTCGGACTTGCTCATCTCCAGCGAGAAGATCACGCTGGCCATCCGCTGCTTGATCGAGCACGACCGCAGGAAATCCAAAGCCAGTGTGGAGTTGTGCGTCGGCATCATCGCACGTCCGGCCAAGTACAGGTGTGCGTAGTTGTCGACCTGAACACAACGCACCGGGACGCTGCCGACCTGACGGAGCGAATCGATACCCCACGCCGACTGCTGCCGACCACGGGCAACGCTGAGAACCGGTGCCCTCGCCGCGCTGATCAGGTCGACGCCCGGCCGCAGTGCCGCGGTGACGCTGATGCCCCGGCCCGTGGGCCACTGATGTGCCGCATCCGCGACAATCGTTGTGCCATCGGAGAACTCGATCTCATAGCACGGTCGCCCTAGCATCGCCTCGGTGGCAGCCACCACGCGCGTCGGCTGACCATCCGCGTCCAGCAGCTCGTCGCCGACAGCGACGTCGCCCATGGTGGTCCAGCCGGTCGGCGTGGGCAGAGGCGTGTCGAGCGCCAGCGCCTTCCCCACGCCGGGCCTGGCCGCGATGATGATCATCTGGCCGGGGTGCAGGCCGTTGGTGACGTCGTCGAGTTCGACGAATCCCGTCGGCACGCCGCTGGCCCGCCCTCCGCTGGACGCGATCGCGTCGATCTCGTCCATCGTGGGCTGCAGCAACTGCTCAAGCGGCACAAAATCTTCCGACAACCGCCGGTCGGTGACGTCGTACATCTCCGCCTGCGCGCGGTCGACCACCTCGGCGACATCGGAACCTTCGGCTCCGGCGTATCCGTACTGCACGACGCGCGTGCCGGCCTCCACGAGGCGCCGCAACAGCGCCTTCTCCGCGACGATGTCGGCGTAGTACCCGGCGTTGGCCGCCGTCGGCACCGTCGAGATCAGGGTGTGCAGATACGGCGCCCCGCCGATCCGCCGCAACAGCCCGCGCCGGTCCAGTTCGGCGGCGACGGTCACCGGGTCAGCTGGCTCACCGCGAGTCGACAGGTCGACGATGACGTCGTAAATGTTCTGATGCGCGGGCCGGTAGAAGTCGCCTGGGCGCAACTTTTCCACCACGTCGGCGACAGCGTCCTTGCTGAGCAGCATGCCGCCCAGCACCGACTGCTCGGCGACGATGTCTTGCGGCGGCTGACGGCCGAATTCTTCGTTCGACGGCGGGGTCCCCATGCCCGAACGTCCGAGATCGTCCACGACGGCCATTGCGGCGCCCCCACCTCCTCCCGAACGTACGTTCGCCTCAGCTGTCTCACGATAAGTCACCGCTCCGACAAGTCGCCGTTTCAACGCGCCGAGGTCAGCCCTGGACGGTCCGACGCTAAAACGTTGCTGGCGACCCTGCATAGGGGTGCTGTTGATGAAGCTGTGCATGGCGTGTGGATATCCGCTTGCAGGCGTGTTGAAGGGTTGTGGATAACCTGTGGATAGCGGGCGAATTTATCCCCATAGTCCCTGCTAACCCCGACCTAGAAGGTGGTGTGAGCTGTAGATCGCAATCGGCTCGGCGTGTCTTGCCGGGTTGCGATTTCGGGCGTGTTGTGTTGCGGGCCGTTGAGGGGTGAGTTAACACCCGGTTAGATTCGCTGTGAACGAGGTGCGGCCGGAAGTTCGCCAGTGCACAGGCCGATCGGCGTCGGCGACTCTCCAAACCGGGCAAACCGGCAGTTATGGCTTCGCCGGTGAAGGATTGATGTTCGCTAACAATTTGCGGGGCGTTGATTTCAGGGCTCGTTTGCAACGCGCGGTGGTTCAGTGACGGCCTGGTGAGTCAGCGGCCGCTCACTTCGCGCGCGAATTCGGCTCAATCACAGCGGGATTCGCCGGGAAATCGACGTTTTGCAGCGAAAGTCCGAGAAAGCACCTGCAATTCGTGCGTCTCGGCGCACCGACAACGGTGGTAGCGCCTACTACCCGGCGACGACCTCGAGGGAAACAGTGGCCTGGACGTCGGAATGCAGCCGCACGACGATCGGATGGCTGCCGAGCGACTTGATGTGCGTCTGCGGCATCTGCACCGAGCGCTTGTCCACGTTGGGGCCGCCGGCCTTCTTGATCGCTGACACGACGTCCGCGGCGGTAACCGAGCCGAACAGCCTGCCTGAGTCGCCCGCCGTTCGGGCCAGCAGCGATACGGTGCCGAGTTTTTCGATCGCGGTCTTGAGCTCGGCGGCATGTTCGCGGTCGCGCACGGTCTTGGCATCGCGGGCGCGCCGGATCTCGCTGGCCTGCCTCTCGGCGCCGCGGGTGGCGACGATCGCCAGCCCGCGCGGCAGCAGATAGTTCCGGCCATAGCCGTCTTTGACCTCTACGAGGTCGCCGGCCGAACCAAGGTGGTCGACTTCGGCGGTGAGGATCAGCTTCATCGTCGTTCCTGTTCGGTAAAGGCTCAGCGGGTCGAGGACGTGAACGGCAGCAGCGCGACCTCGCGCGCGTTCTTCACCGCGATCGCGATGTCGCGTTGATGCTGCACGCAATTGCCTGTCACTCGCCGGGCACGAATCTTGCCGCGCTCGCTGATGTATGTACGCAGCAGCGCGGTGTCCTTGTAGTCGATGGCCTGGCCCTTTTTCGAACAGAACACGCACTTGCGCGTTTTGATCGGCTTCTCAGGTGCGCGCGTGGGGCGTCGCTTGTTGGACTTCGCCATGGATGTTTCTCTTTCGTATTGCTAGTTATGGTTAGAACGGCGGCTCGTCGTCACTGCCGCCGAAGGAGCCGGAGGCAGGAGCGCTGCCCCACGGGTCGTCGGGGGTGGATTGTTGGCCACCGGATTGCTTTGAGCCGCTACCGAATCCGCCGCTACTGCTGCCCCGGCTGGCTTTGTTCACTTTCGCCGTGGCGTAGCGCAACGACGGGCCGATCTCGTCGACCTCGACCTCGAACACCGTGCGCTTCTCACCCTCGCGGGTTTCGAACGAGCGCTGCTTGAGCCGCCCGGTGACGATCACCCGAGAGCCGCGGGTCAGGCTCTCCGCGACGTTCTCAGCGGCTTCCCGCCAGATGTTGCAACGTAAGAACAGCGCATCGCCGTCCTTCCACTCCCCGCTCTGCCGGTCATAAATGCGGGGCGTGGACGCGACGGTGAAATTCGCCACCGCAGCACCCGACGGGGTGAAGCGCAGTTCGGGGTCGGCGGTCAGATTTCCGACGACGGTGATCGTGGTGTCACCAGCCACGAGGTCCTCCTGGGCAGTTTTGTTTACTCTTCACGCAAGCGCTCATCGTTGCGCGGTGGTTGTCGTGCGCGAGCCTACGCAGCAGCACCGACGCTCGGCATACATTCGGTCTAGTGCTTGTCGGTGCGCAGCACCTTGGTCCGCAACACCGACTCGTTCAGGCTCAGCTGACGGTCGAGCTCGGACACCGTCTCCGGCTTCGCCGTGACGTCGACCACCGCGTAGATGCCCTCGGAGTGCTTGGCGATCTCGTAGGCCAGCCGGCGGCGACCCCAGATGTCGACCTTGTCGACCTTGCCGCCGTCGTTGCGGATGACGTTGAGGAACGCCTCCAGCGACGGCGCCACCGTGCGTTCGTCAAGGGTGGGGTCGAGGATGACCATGATTTCGTATGGACGCATAGAGACCTCATCACCTCCTATGGTCATGTGCGGCCACGGCGTATCCGTGGCAGGAGGGTCGCCTGCGTCGGCAACCGCACCAGAGTAGCGGAAGAGAGCTTGAGCTGCGAAATCGCTACTTGCAGGGCGCGGATAAAGCGGATGCGAGCTCCGACGCCCACGCCTCGTAGGCCGCCGGCGTCGGATGGATGCCGTCGTCGACCCACTGCCCGTGGTCGGCCTGCTGTCGATACAGCGAGCGCAGGTCGACGAACTCGGTGCCGTGTGCCGATGCTTCCTCAATGAGAACCGTGTCGTGGGTATCACGCTGAGCCGACAGGTCGGTGCCGTAGTTCTGCCCTTCCGTCGATCGAAACCATTCGTTTTGCGCCAGAACGATGACGCGTGCGCCGCTCGCCTTCGCGGAGTCGAGGACCGCCCTCACGTTCTGCCGGGTACTCATCCACCGAGACCCCGTTAACGATGTCGTTCCCGCCCGCCTGGAAGGT
Source organism: Mycobacterium sp. (assembly GCA_036390735.1). Classification (GTDB taxonomy): domain Bacteria; phylum Actinomycetota; class Actinomycetes; order Mycobacteriales; family Mycobacteriaceae; genus Mycobacterium. The sequence continues at coordinate 4,455 of DASWBF010000535.1, forward strand.
GATCAACGTGGGTTGAAAGGGTCCGATTTGCGGCACCTGTTCAGCGAGCACTTGTCCCGCCGTATAGCCGCTGACACCGACGTTCATTAACTCGACTTCACAACCCGCAGACCGCCACTTCTCCGCGAGCAGCGATGGAAATGCGCCTGTCGTGGCAGCACGCTCAGTAGCGGTGCTGGTAGAACTCCAGCGCTAGCTGGTGGGTGGCTTCGGACGCCTTGGCCAGATCACCCGAATCGAACGGCGGCTCCGGGTCGTACTCGATCATCAGCTGGCTGGCTTCGGCCGCCTCCCGGTTCACCTGGGGGCACCCCCAGCTTGCGAGGGGGACAGCTCGACCAAGCGCAAGCCCATGTCGATGCCGCTCGACACCCCCGCCGAGGTGATGATGCGCTCTGGCAGATGCTCGACGACGCGCTGCGGCACGTACGTCGCGCCCAGCGAGTTGAACAGGTCCTGCACCCGCCAATGCGTGGTGGCGGTGAGTCCGTTCAGCAGACCGGCCGCCGCGAGCACGAGCCCGCCGGTGCACACCGAGGTGGTGTAGACGGTGTGCTTGTGCACCTCGCGCACCCAGTCGAGCACGACGTCGTCGGAAATGAGCGTCCTGGTGCCGATCCCGCCGGGAAAGATCAACACGTCGGGCTCGGTCACCTCGTCGAAGGTCGCGTCACAGGTCAGGCCGAGCATTCCGTTGTCGCTGCGGACCTCACCTCGCCGATGCCCGACGAACACCACGTCGATCGACGGAACCCGCTGCAGCGCGTCGTAGGGGCCGACGGCGTCAAGGGATGTGTTGCGTGGGAACAGCGCGATCGCGATCTGCATCGAAGACCTCCTCGGGCTCGCGCGGCGCTGGGATGCGCGGACGCAACCACGACGGTAGCCAGGCTGGCGGCGCGTCAGCGGTGTTCTCGTAGATTCCGCCGGACGGGTCGTCGACGCGTCCCCCGAACCGGACGAGGTCACGCTCGGGGTGGTAGATCTGCCACACCACCAACGCGCACAACGCGAGCACGGCCAGGTCCCTCAGCAGCACCGTGATGGTAAAGGGCTGCTCGGGCAGACCCCGGGTCTGGTCGCCGTACAAGTAGAACATGCGTGGTATCCAGACGAGCGCATCAATCGTCATCCACGCCAACAGAATTCGTCGATGCGGCAACGCCAGCACCGCCAGCGGAACCAGCCACAGCGAAAATTGCGGACTCCAGACCTTGTTCGTCAACAAGAACGCCGCGACCACCAAGAACACCAACTGCGCGACACGCGGCCGACGCGGCGCGGTCAGCGCGATGTAGGTGATCGCAGCGCACGCGATCAGAAACAGCACGGCGACAACGGTGTTGAGCACCACCGGCGGTTCCCAGAATCCCAGGTTGCCGTCGAAGCCCGACCACCCCGTGAACGACTTGACCACGTTGTACAGCGAGTCCATGTCGTCGCCGCGGCGGGCGTTGAGGCGGAAGAACTCCGACCATCCCCGCGGAAACAGCACCAGCACAGGCAGATTCACCAGAAACCAGGTGAGAGCCGCTGTTCCGGCGGTTTGTCCTACCGAGCGCAACCGTCCGGTGCGCAGACCCAGCGCCAGCAACGGCAGCAACAGCAGCACCGGGTACAGCTTGGCTGCAATACCAAGTCCCAGCAACACACCCGCCAGCACCGGCTTGCGCCGGGCCCAGGCCAGCATCGATCCGACGGCGAAAGCTGTTGCCAGAGCGTCGAAATTCGTAAAGATCTGGAAGATCAGCACCGGGGACGCGGCAACCAGCGTCGCGTCCCAGATGCGCCGTCCCGCCAAGCTGGCGGTGGCCCACACGACCCCCAGCCACGCGAGTGCCAGCCCGAACGCAGAGATGTTGAAGAACATCACCACCTCGGCGATCACGGGTATGCCGAGGATCTTCGTCAGCGCCGTGTAAGTCTTGGCCACCGCCATCGACGCGTACTGGTACAACCCGGTCAGCACCGGATACTCCATGTACCGAACCGCGGGACGGCCGTCGTACTGGGTTTTCGGCTTTCCGGTGGAATCGCTTTCCAGCCAACTGGATTTGTACGGGAACTTGCCGAGGTTCAACAACTCCGCCGTGTACAGCGGGACGGTGTCGGAGTAGCACAGCTCGTAATACGCGCGGTTGTTGTCCCAGTTCGCCACCCGCTCGTCAGCTGGGCCGGTCGACGTGCTCTGCAAGCACGCGGCTTTCGTCGAATAACCGAGCGCCAGGAACACCAGCCCAATGAGAAACATCACCCGCAGTGGGGTGAACAACCCCTGGCGCCCGATCAGCGCGTGTCGGCCGACTGGCCCGCCGATCGTCTCGGACAGCGCGGCACCCATAGCGTCGGTGCGACTGGGGAAGTCCCGGTCGTCGAGGCTGCGCCGGTCGGCCGCAAGCGGCTGCGGCGAAATCACCGCAGCGGGTTCGGGCTCTGCGTCGCTGGTGTCCGTCACGGCGGCGGCGGAGGCCCGGGAAGGGGACCCTGCGCACCGGCGTCGCCGGGCGGAGGCGGAGCCTCCGGCACCGTGGTGGGCGGCCCGATCGGGATCGTGATGCCGGGCGCCACTTCGATGCTCGGCTGGATCACCTCACCCGGTGTGGGCGTGGGCGGTGTGGGTGAGGGCGACGACGGAGGAGGCGGCGGCGGTGCGGCGGGCACGCCGGCGTATCCGCCGATCGACGTCGGCTTGGGGAACGACTCGTTGTCGGTGCCCTCCAGCGCACCATCCATGGTCGCCTTCCAGATGTCTGACGGCAGCCCTGAGCCATACACCGGTGATCCCCACTTGTTTTCCAGCGGCTTGTCCCCGCGGACGGTGCCCACCCAGACCGCGGTCGCCAGCGACGGGGTGAAGCCCACCATCCACGCGTCCTTGTTGGCGCCGGTGTCGCCGAGCTGCGTGGTGCCGGTCTTCGCACCCGACGGGCGGCCGCCGGCGAGGTTGTGGCCGTTGGAATACCCGGCGATCGGCTGCATCGCGGAGATCACATTGTTGGCGACCGCCTCGTCGATGCGCTGCTCGCCGCCGCTCTCCGACGTCGCGGCGTCGAACAGCACCTGGCCCTCGGCGTTGACCACCTTCTGCACGAAGTGAGGCGTGCGGAACATGCCGGACGCGGCGATGGTGGCGTATGCCGACGCCATGTCGATAGGCCGAGTCTGATACTGGCCCAAGACGATTCCGTTGCTGGGCGGCCCACCCTTGCCGTCCTCGGACAACGTGTGCTCGACACCCGGGAAACTTTCGGCAATGCCGGCGTCGTGCGCGGCGGCGGCCACGTCGGACGGTCCGTTCTTCAGCTTCAGCATCAGCCGGTAGTAGCTGGTGTTCAGCGACCGCTTCAGCGCCTCGGCGATGTTGCACGTGCCGCAGCCTTCGCCTTCGACGTTGGTGATCTGGACTCCGTTGACATTCAGCGGCGAGCTGTCGATCTGGGTGCCCAGTCCGATGCCCTGTTGGAGGGCCGCAATCAACGCGAACACCTTGAACGACGACCCGGTCTGTAGACCGGCTTGCGCGAAGTCGAAGCCGTTGGCTTCGGGGCCACCGTAGTAAGCCTTGACGGCACCAGTTTTCGGGTCGATAGACACTACCGCGGCGCGCATGTCGGGGTCCTGGCCGTCGAGGTAATTGTTGACCGCGTCCTCGGCGGCCCGTTGCGCCTGGGGATCGATCGTGGTGGTGATCTGCAGGCCCTGCGTGTTCAGCGTCTGCTCGTCGATGTCGAACAGGTCGAGCAACTCGCGGGTGACCTCGCGCTCGATCAGCCCGTCGGGGCCCGTGGTCTGGCTCTCCATGCGGGACTGGTCCGACGGCACCGTGGGCGGGAACACCTGCGCCGCGCGCTCACTCGCGGGCAGCGCCCCGATGGTGACCATCCCGTCGAGCACCCAACTCCACCGTTTTTCGCTGCCTTGCGGGTCGACGGCCGGGTCGAGGCTGGACGGCCGTTGGATCAGCGCGGCCAGCAGCGCGCCCTCGGAAACGGTGAGTTGCTCGACGGGTTTGTTGAAGTAGGCCTTCGACGCCGCGCCGATGCCGTATGCGCCGCGGCCGAAATAGATGATGTTCAGATAAGCTTGCAGCACTTGATCTTTCGACCATTCGCTGGACATCTTCGTCGCGATGACCAACTCTTTGGCCTTGCGGACGACGCCGCCGACGCCGGCGCGCTGGGACCCCACCAGCGCGTTCTTGACGTACTGCTGGGTGATCGTCGAACCGCCCTGTGTGTCGCCGCCGAACAGGTTGTTCTTCACCGCCCGGGCGAAACCGCTGAACGAGAACCCGGGATTGGAGTAGAAGTCGCGGTCTTCGGCTGCCAGCACCGCATCGCGCACGTGCTGGGGCACCTGGTTGATGTCGACGTCGACACGGTTGCCTTCGGGCGGAACGATTTTCGCCAACTCGGTGGTGCCGTCGCTGGCCAGGATCGTGGAGACCTGGTTGGTGCGGATGTCGCCGGGCTGCGGCACGTCGACGATGAGGTAGGCCATCCCGAAGGTGACGAGCGGCAGCACGATCAGCACGGTGACCGCGATGATCAGCCCGCGCCGCAGCCGCCTCCAGTTGATCGGGTGCATGGGCCCCGGTGTCGGGCGGGGCGGTGGGCCACCGCTGGGCGGGCCGCCGGGTGGCGGCTTCGGTGGCGGCGTTCGGTCGAGCGCGGCCTTGACGACGTCGACCTCGTCGCGAAGCGGTTCGGTGTTCGCGGTGACCGGCGGCAGGATGGTGGTCGGACGAGTTTCGGGCGCGGCCCGGTGCACCGGTCCCGTGACGCGGTCGGCCGCCGCTTCTTGACGGCTGTCGGTGGCTGACCGGTCGGGACGCTCCCCGCTATTCACTGGCCGTGCGCGCGCCGGTGCGCGCCGTCCGAGTGCCACGGGATCGCGTCGGGGGACGCACCGCGCCGAGCATGTACGACTTGACCAGGTGATTCCAGCTGCAGGTCCGGCATACCTCCACCACGTGTACCGAGAATTCGTCGAACCGGGCGGCCAGCATCACCAACTCTTCGGCCGTGCGGGCTGAGCCCGACACCGGACCGAGGTGATCGCCGAACACCCACGACACCAATGTGAGTTGCTCCTTGCGACAGATCGGGCACATCACCGAACTAGGCTTGCCGTGGTATTTGGCCGCCCGCAGCAAATACGGATTGGCGTCGCAGACCTCCGAGACGCCGGTGCGTCCGGAATACACCTCCGCCAGCAGGGACCGGCGCCGAAGCGCATAGTCCACCACCTGTCGCTGCAGTCGCACGTTGACCAGAGTACGTCCCTCCCCCGACGGGCGAAGCGGAGAAGCCCAAGCCGACCGAGAGGATGCGCGCCGTGGCGTGCACCGTTGCCGCGTCAGTTCGGCTCGCCTCTTACGATCGTCGTCGTGGCGACACGGCAATCAGTGGGCACCCGGGCCAAGGACAGCGATCGGAACGACACATGCCAGGTGCTCGACACCGCGCTGTCCGAGGGCCAGTTGTCGATGGAGGAACACCGTCAGCGGGTCAGCGCCGCAACGAGCGCCGCGACGCTCGGTGAGTTGCAGGCGCTCGTCGCGGATCTGCAGACCTCGAACGCGCCCGTGCAGCTGCCGAAATTGAAGTCGCGCAACCAAATTCAGGGTGGCGGCGGCTGGGGCATGCGGATTGCCGTGGCGGCGGTGTTCGTGCTGTTGGGTGTCGGACTCGGATGGGGACTCTTCGGCAGCAGTAACTCACCGCTGGCCGCGGACCCCGGTGCCGCGCCGGACGGCATCGCCGCCAACACGCAGGCACCCCCGCGGCTGTTGCATTCGGCGAACGGCTTGAACGGTCTGTTCGCGCAGGCGCGCAAGAAGTGGGGCGACACGATGGGCTACAGCCTCACCATCTATCCCGACTACGCGTCGATGGAGCGGGCGGATCCCAACGACGCCCGTCGCACGCTTCGCTACCTGTACCGAGGCGGGTGGGACGACAATCCATCGGTCAGCGCCATCAGCGACGGGGAGAAGTTGGTGGACCTCGCGAAGTTCGACGTGAACGCGATCATCGGCCGGCTGCGGGGTGCGCCACAGATCCTCGGCATCGAGCAATCCGAGGTGAAGTCGATCTACCTGAACATCGAACCGAGCAAAGACCCGACGACACCGGACGCCGTGGTGATTTCTATCTACGTGTCCACCACGTACGAGAAGAGCGGATACCTGACCATCGACCCGCAGGGCGAAATCCTCAGCCAGAACCCGCCGACCTGAGTGCGCAACTGCCGCCAATTGCCGCTCAAAAGCCCCCGAGCTGCGGGTTAGGCTGACGGCGTCGGTCGCTCTTCGCGCAAGCGCTCATCGAGACGAGGGGGTCACATGGACATCTGGTTGCAGCAACAGGCAAAAGCTGTGCTCACCGCGCTGCGGCGCGCAGAGCAGCTCTACGGCGGTCCGACACCGCCGCAGGGATCACGACCGTTCGCGCCCCGGCCGGATCTGGAAGCGGACCTGGGCGGCGGGTTGATGTGAGACACCGATGACGCAGCCTGCCCCTTCACCGTCTCTGGGTACCGACGAACAGCTCAGCGGGCGGGCCGCCGACGCCGTCGCCGACATGCAAAGCGAGCTGCAACGCCGCTACTCCGGATTGAACGGCGCCGAGGCCCAGCTCGCCGAGGCGCTGCTGACTGCCCAGGCCGCGAGCGAAGCCGGCCGCGCGCGGCTCCAGTACGTCCAGCGTCAGCTGATCGAGGCAATCAACAACCCGGTCAATACACTCGACACCCCCGCCGGCGAGCGGCAATTCCTGATCTTCTTGCGCGGCAAGATCGCAGAGATCCAGCGCGTGGTCGACGACGGCGCGCTAACCGCGCACGACCAGGCGGAGCTCGCTCGCGCGCTCGGCAGTGACTATTTGACTGGCCACCTCGTCGACGATCCGTCATCCTCGCCAGACCCGCTGCCGGCTACCAACCCTGCTCGGCAGCCGACACCAGCGACACCGGCGGGCGTGGGTTCGTTGCCACCGGTCAGCGGACTGCCGCAAGTCGCGTCGCCGTCTGCATCGCCTCCGTCAGGTCTCGGCGGGTCCGCTTCGCCACTGGCCGGTCTAGCCTCGTTGCTCGCAGGCCAACAGCAAGAGGAACCGATGGCGGCCGCGCCGCACACCACCAACGACGAACGAGACGAAGGAGAGGGTGGCGAGGTCACGGCCACGGAGGACGACGAGCGTGAGCCCGACGACGACGAGGCGCCCGTAACTCCCGACGACGCACCCCCGGGGGACACGGGCCCGGCCGAGACCCGCCCGGCCGCCAGCTAGGAGAACGAGATGGCAGAACGAGACATCCGCGTCACACCGGATGTGTTGCGGCAGATCGCGGCCCGTCACGACAGGATCGCCGACGAGATCGCGTCGGCGCGCTCGGCCCGGCAGGACATCCTCTCCGCTGTCGCCACCTACGGCCCAATCATGCACACCTTCAAAGACGCGGTTGCCGACGTGGTCGCCAGACGCGACGCGGCCTTCGCGACCCACGAGGCCGACCATCGGTTGGTCGCGGACAAACTGCGTGACGCTGCGAACCGCTTCGGCGAGCAGGAGGACATCAACGCGTCGGAGTTGCAGTTTTGAGCGATGAATCGTTCACCGCGTCGACACCGGACAACACCGTATTTGTCCGTGTGGCCGTCGCAGGGCACACCTTGGGCGTGCAGATCGAGCCTGGGGCGTTGCGGCTTTCTGCCCATACGCTCGCCGAGCGCATCATGGCGTGCAATGACGTCGCCTATCTCAAAGGCCAGCTCGCCATACGCGCCGAGTTGCAGCAGGCCGCCATCCCCGTCGACGACATGCCAACCGAGGATGACCTGGCCGCGGCGGAGCGTCGGCTGAAGGAGTTGTAGACCGACTTGAAAGTGCAAGTTGAGACATCCGGACTCGTCGCCGCGGCAGACCGGCTGCGGGCCGCCGCCACACAGTTGACGGGCGCGGGCGTGCCGGTTCATCCGCCGCTGGCCCGCGACCAGACATCCGTCGCGGCTGCGGCCCGGCTTAGCGCCGCGGCCACGGCGCTGCAGTCCGCAGCTGCGACGCACGCGGCTGCGTTGATCGCCACGGCTGAGCACCTA
>DASWBF010000536.1:0-3735 GCA_036390735.1 Mycobacterium sp.
TGTTTGGCTCAGTGGGCATGATCTGGGGTTTTCGCGGTGCTGTCAACAGGGTTTTTGGCGGAGCCGGTAGGAGGGTCCGTCGATGACCAGTTCGTGCGCGGTGGAGGTGAGGCGGTCGACGGCCGATTCGGCGAGCATCGGGTCGGTCATGATGGCCAGCCACTCAACTGGAGCTGGCACATGTTCGTTGTAACCGATTTCCCCTGCTAGCTGGGCTTTCGACTGTTCTGCGTGTCGCGCCGATCTTCAAGGCGTGATCGCGATATGTTAGGTGCTGCCTTAGCCAGTTAGGCGGGAAGAAGGTGTGCGGGTGGTGGAGGGTCTGCGGCTGATTCCCGGTGGCGCCGTCCCGGTCGAGCCTGTTGTTGCGGATCCTGTTGTGTTTCAACGCGAATGCGTCGATGCGTTCGTGGCGTCGTGGCGGGCGCGCGGGTTCAGCCCGGTGACGATCGACAACGACATCGGGTTGCTGGAGCGGACGCTGACCGCGCTCGGGCGGCCGGCGTGGGAGGTCACCAGCGAGGACATCGATCGCGTGGTTGGCGAGCTGGCGGTGGCGGGCCGTTCGGCGTCGACGCGGCGGGAGTACGTGCAGATCTTTAAGGGGTTTCACCGGTTCCTGCAGACCCGCAAGGCTGCCGAGATCGAGGCCGGGTTCGGTGTGCGCTTGGTGTGCCCGGTCGATGAGTTCAACGCCTCCCGGCACGTGGGTGACGAGTCGCCGGCGGTCGCGCCGCCACCGACCCCGGAGCGGGTGAGCGAGTTCTTCGAGTTCCTGAAGTCAAGGATCGCCACCGCCCGCAAGTACGGTCCGGCCGCGCGGGACTACGCGATGTTCCGGACCCTGTATCACGCTGGCCTGCGGTCGGAAGAGTCTGCGCTGCTGGAGATTCCGGATGTGCACTTCGGGCGTGGACCGTTCGGTAAGCTGCACGTGCGGTTCGGCAAGGCCGCCCACATGTCCGGTCCGCGGCCGCGGTGGGTGCCGATGCTGGACGGGCTGGACGTGTTGTTGCGGTGGTTCCTGGGCGATGTGCGGCCGAAGTTCCCGCAGTCGCCGGTGTTGTTTGCCGACGAGTCCGGTGGTCCGCTGCATCGCGGCACCATCCGCAACCGGCTGCGGTATCTGATGGAGCTGGAGGGCCGACCGGTCGCGGAGCGGTTCAGCCCGCATGCGCTGCGCCGCGCGTGCGCGACACACAACTACGAGCGTGGCGTTGATTTGGTTGCGATCCAACAGCTTTTGGGTCATTGGACGGTGAGTTCGACCATGCGGTATGTGCGTCCGTCGGCGACGTTCATCGAGGACGCGTATCGCCGTGCGGTCACCTTGACCCTGGCCGAGCTGAGCGGAGAGGACGGGACGGCATGAAGATCCGGTGGCGGTTGCGGATGGCGGCCGCCCAGCGTGAGGTGTGGGCCGGAACCGAGCTGCGGCGACTGCTGGCAGAGACGGCAGGGGTGGAGATGTCGGCGGCGTCGGTGTCGGCGCTGTTCACCAAGGAGCCCAGCCAGATCAAGCTCTCGACGCTGATCGCGTTGTGCACCGCGTTGCAGTGCACCCCGGACGACCTGTTTGAGATCGACACCACCCCGGTCGAACGGCCCGCCACTGCACCGCGGCCGGTTCCGTCGGAACCGAAGACAGCCAACGTGCGGGGCCGGTCGATGCCGCCGATGTAGATTCGGCGAGCCGCCGAACTGGTTGCGGCTGATGGGGAAACGGCAACGAGACTGCGTCGACTGCGGCGCCCCGGTCGGATACATCGGCCGCGAGCATTGCTGCCGGTGCATGCGCCGCCTTCGTGAGCACGCGGCCAAGGCACGATGCCCAACCTGCGACCGGGACCGAGTGCTGGTGCCGGCGGCGGGCCGGTGCGTGCTGTGCTCGCGCTGCTGCCGGGAATGCGGCAGGCCGATCCGATTCCGCGACGAGATGGTGTGTCGGCCGTGCCAGAAGCGAGCCGCGCTCGCCGCCACGAGATCGACCTGCCCGCGCTGCGGGAAGCCCGGCTATCTGCGCGAGTCGACCGGGTGGTGTGGCTCGTGCTCACGACCCGGTCCGCCGAAGGATCCGCCCCGGGTCTGCATGTCCTGCGGCAAGTTGCGTCGTCACGTTGGGCACGGCATGTGTGGGCGATGCTGGCAGCGTCGCCCGGACCGGCCGTTCGTGCGCGGCGAGACGCTGGCGGCCCGGCTCGCCGAGCCGCCGGGCTGGCTCGACGATTTCGTCGCGGACCTGGCCGCGCATTACTGCCCGGCCCAGGCGTGCAAGCTGCTCACCACGTTGGCGCGGTTGCTCGTGGACGATTTCCCGAATCACCCGCAAAGCGTGCTCGAGCGGGCCCGCGTGCCGGGTCGATCGATGGGATCCCTGGCACGTGCCCTGGAGGCGTTCTTCACCGAACGCGGTTTGGCGATGGCCACCGACCAGGCCGACCGGCTTGCCGCCGGGCGACGGCAGCGGCGGATCGACACCGCACCGGCCGGAATGCGTGGCGCCGTCGCGTCGTTTGCCGATTCCATGCTGTACGCGCGTGAACGCGCCCGCCGTGCGGGCACGCGGCCCCGCACCGACCGCACCATCGAGTCGGCGTTGACGATCGTGCGCGATCTGGCCCGCTTCCTCGATTCTCAACGCGCCAAACAGGATTGGGCCCTGGTGGACATCGCTGACATCGAGGCGTTCCTCGCCGAGCTACCGAAGAACCGGGCCCGACGCCTGGCGGTGCTGCGCCAATTCTTCCGGTTCGCGCGCAGCCGCCGCTTGCTGCTGGTCGACCCGACGCACGGTGTGTCGGTCAAGCGGCACAAAGGGTTTCGTGGCCGCACCCTCACCATCGCGCAACAGCGCGCCGTGTTTCGCCGCTGGAGCGCCAATCCCGCGGCACACCCGCACGAAGCGCTGGTCGGGCTCCTCGCCATCCTGCACGGCGCCTCCAGCGGCGAAGTGCGCGGACTGCGAGTCGATCACATCGACGCCACTGATCGCTCGATCCGGCTCGGCAAACGGCCCCACCCGGTGCCGCTGGACCCGGTCAGCTGGACGGCGTTGCAACGCTGCCTCGACCACCGCGACAGGCTGCGCACCGATAACCCGCACGTGCTCGTCACAAGGGGCACGAAGGCCGATCGACGACCCGCTTCCGAGGCCTACATGAGCCATCTGCTCGACCCGTGCGGGCTGCCGCCCAAGATGCTGCGCGCGACCCGGCTGGCCGACCTGGTCAACACAATCGATCCGAAACTCGTAGCGGCAGCCTTCGGCATGAACCCCGAAAGCGCGATGGCCTATCTCGCCGACCACCTCGATGAAACCCGGCTCGTCGACCTCGCCGCCGACGAATGACCATCCCGGGAACCTGTGCAGTTTCCGCCGCAGCTACACACACGTTCGCGCGAACAAGTGCGCTTTATCTGGAGACCGGTTCGAGGTGAGCACGGTCGAGGCCTGGTGGTGGCGGGCCACGACGAGCTCGTAGAAGTCGGCGGTCTCGGTTGGGTCCATCGGCTGCAAGGCGAAGTCGTCGATCAGCAGCAACCGGATCTGGGCGAGTCGGCGCATCTCGGCTTCGGTGCTGTTGTCGAGCCGGGAGGCTTTGAGCCGCTTGAACATTGCGTCCGCGCGCATCATCAGGGTGGGGACCCGGCGGCGGATGGCGATGTGGCCGAGCGCGGTGGCCAGGTGGGTTTTGCCCACGCCCACCGGGCCCAGAAGGCAGGCGCCGTGCGGGC
>DASWBF010000537.1:0-3397 GCA_036390735.1 Mycobacterium sp.
CCGCAGGGATCGGCAACTCACCCGGGACGCAGATCGGGCAAGGCCCGAATGCCGAAGTGGTGTTTCAGGACTCGCCGTGCGGAGTGCATGCCGCACATGCCATGAACGCCCGGGCCGGGAGTGTGGACGCCGAACACAGATACACATTGTCGATCGGCGTGCGGTAGGGGTTCCACTTCAGCACCGGCCACCGCGGGATAACTCAACAACACCGTCGGAGTCTTGCTGTGACGTCCTGCCGCGGTGTCCCGTTCTGCCTGCGCCTTCGCGCCTGGCTCCCACCGATGTGCACCGAACCCACCACGACGACGTCGCGTTGGCCGCCCATGCTGGTCATCTTCGCCGACTACCCCGCTTGCCGATTAGTTGCACCATTGTCCGGCACTTCGATGATCGGCGCATTACGCTTCGCCCATGCTCGTACGTAAGTGTCTTGTGCTACCGGGATTGGCCCTCGCCGCGAGTGCTGCAGGAATGGTGAACGCGCCGTCGGCCGTTGCCGAGTGCACCTCCAGCGGCGGAGTCACGATATGCGCGCAAGGTACCGTGTCAGGCCCGTCAGGGGTGCCCTCGTCGTCCGGCCCGTACTACCCGTACCCGTGTGAGGACGACTGGCTCTGCGACGACGGCGGCCTTTCAGTCATCGTCGACCCGGGTCCGCCTGGCGGCGGCATCGACATCGGCAGGCCCGGTCGGCCCCGCTGACTTTCAGCGGTTAGTTCTGTCCGCTGAATCGGTTGCCCGGCTTGATGATTCGGTTGTGCTTGGCGGTGGCGCTGCTTGACAACTCGGATCCGGCCATATTGAAACTGCGCAACACGCCTTGAGTCGCCACGCTCGGCCGCTTCGGGGCCATCGACCCCGCTGGGACGGGTGCGGTCACCGCAGAGCGGATCGCGGTTGTCGCGGCCGTGACCGTCGACGCGACCGATGCGCCCGTCGCGGCGATCGTGGCCGAAACACTCCCGGTGCGCGACAGCGTCGTGGCCGCAGTGTTGGCCGCCCGAACCGCACCGAGCAGCAGAAGTTCTCCGGCCTGGAACGCGACCGCCGAGCCGATCTCGATCGCGCGGACAGCCGCGACCTGCAGCGGGGTCGTCGCTCCGGTCGGCAGTGTCGGCGCCCCGAGCGGTTGATTGAGGGCGGTGAGGAACCGATTGCGCGCGGTGTCGACCGCCCGCGGAAGCTGGCCGGGCCTGGTGAGCGCGGTCGAGCCGATGGTGAACGCCTCCACCACCGCAACCTCCAGGGCCCGCTGTGCTCGCGGCAATACCAGGTTCAGGTCGTTGGTGATGATGCCTTCCGCGGCGTCCTGTGCTGGTTGGGTCACCGATGCGGCCGCCGTGCCGATCGCCTGCAACAGCGGTTGTGTCGTTAGCGCGTTGACGAAGACAAGCGGAGCCGCTGCTGCGGCGACGGGAACCGTGGCGGCGCCCTGGACGATGAACGGGCATATGACACTGCAGTTTTCGAGTTGGTTACGCAGGAACGCACCGACAAGCGCACCCGGCGCCGGTGACGCGGCGAGCCGCACCTCCTGGCTAACTGTCGGTTTCGGCGAAATCTCCGGCACCGCGGTCACGGCGCCGGTCAGAGCAGTGCTGGCCGCGATGACGGTCGCGGCAACTGACGAACGGATGAGCACCCGCATAGCGCTCCCCCTCGATCGATGTGAGCGGCTATACCCTTACCCACGAGCCGATCGTCGGCCCGGTTCAATGCGACGGTTTGTTGCGAGAAAGGCACCACATGCGCCCGAGAACTCTTGCGACGACGGCGGCGGCGGTCTTCGTCACCGCGGCCGTCGGTGGACTGGCCAGCCGGCCCGCCGAGTCGCTGTGGTACCAGCGGTTGAAGAAGCCGCGTTTTCAGCCGCCGCGGCAGGTCTTTCCGGTGGTGTGGCCGCTTCTGTATGCCGACATCGCCGCGGTGTCCGCCTCGACGATCGACGGCCTGCGGGATCGAGGCCAGCCCGAAAAGGCCCGCGGATTCGCCGCGGCCCTCGCAGCGAACCTTGTGCTGAACGGCAGCTGGAGCTGGCTGTTCTTCAGTAGAGGCTGGCTGGGCACCTCGGCGATCGCGGCTGGGGCGCTGACCGCCAGCAGCGCCGATCTGACCCGGCGGGCTGTCGCGACCACCGGTACCCGCGCCGCGCCGCTCGCGGCCTATCCGCTGTGGTGTGCATTCGCGACATTGCTGTCCACTCGCATCTGGATGCTGAACCGGCGGCGCTGACCGGGCTAGTCCGGCCACAATGGGGGCATGGCTACCACCACATCACCCGTGCACACCGGAGTGCCCAGTCTGGCGGCGCTGTTCTTGAAGCGAGTCGAGGCCTCGCCCGACAAAGAGGCGTTCCGCTATCTGGACGGAAGCAACTGGGTGTCGGTCAGCTGGCGACAGGCGGCCGACCGGGTGGAGTCGTTGGCCGCCGGGCTGCTCGCGCTCGGCGTCGACCCTGAGCAGCGTATCGGGATCGCGTCGAGCACCAGGTACGAATGGATCCTCGCCGATCTCGCCGTCATGTGCGCCGGGGCGGCGACCACGACGGTCTACGCGAACACCAACGCCGCCGACACCGCCTACATTCTGGGCGACTCGGAGTCGCGGGTGGTGTTCGCCGAGGACGCCGACCAGCTGGCGAAGCTGACCGAGCGGCGTGCCGACTTGCCCAACGTCGCGAAGGTCGTGGTGTTCGACGGCGCCGGCGACGGCGACTGGGTGATGACGCTGGACGACCTGGCAGATCTCGGGGCGAAGCATCTCGGCGATCATCCGGAGTCGGTCCGCGACGCCGTCGACAACATCACCTCCGAACGCTTGGCGACCTTGATCTACACCTCCGGAACGACCGGCCGACCCAAGGGTGTGCGGCTGCGGCACGAGGCGTGGGTGTACGCGGGGATGGCCGTATCCGAATTGCGTGTGCTCGGCGAGGACGACTTGCAGCTGCTGTGGCTGCCACTGGCCCACGCGTTCGGCAAGGTGCTGATCTCGGCTCAGCTGGCGTGCGGGTTCGCCAGCGCGGTCGACGGGCGTGTCGACAAGATCGTGGAAAACACCGGAGTGGTCAAACCGACCTTCATGGCGGCCGCCCCGCGCATTTTCGAGAAGGCGCACTCCCGCGTCGTGATGACTCAGCAGGAGCAGGGCGGTGTGAAGGAGAAGCTGTTCCAGAGGGCCTTCGCCGTGGGCAAGGCGGTCGATCGTCGCCGGCGGGCGAATCAGTCGGTTTCACCCGTAATGACCTTGCAGCACAAGCTGTTTGACCGTCTGGTGTTCAGCAAGGTGCGGCAGGTGTTCGGCGGCCGGATCCGATTTTTCGTCTCCGGCTCCGCGCCGCTGAACCGGGAGATCGCGGAGTGGTTCCACGCCGCTGGGCTGTTGATTCTGGAGG
>DASWBF010000538.1:0-2795 GCA_036390735.1 Mycobacterium sp.
GCAGGCCGTTAACGGCCTGGCCACCTGCGCGCTGCTGGCGGCCACCGAGTCGCTGCTGCTGCGGGGCTAGCGAAGGCGCTAAGTCCCAGCCGCCACAATTGTCACCGCCCGGGGTCATACTTCGACTTGCCTGCCTCTGCGCGACAGCCCCTGACCTGCTTGTTCGCTATGAGTTTGTCGCTGATCGCTTTGTCCGCGTCGTGACCAGGACGTGGGCAAACGCGTTTTGTCGCTCAGATGCGGGCATTTCGAACACTGCCAGGCCGAGAGCCTGAAGGGGCCTCTGTGGTTGGTGACGAGAGAACGCGCCTCGGACGGCGTCACACCCCCTCGGTAGCCTGCTGTCCGTGGCCCTTTACCGCAAGTACCGTCCGGCGACTTTCGCCGAGGTGGTGGGCCAAGAGCACGTCACCGAACCGCTGTCCACGGCGCTGAAGGCGGGACGGATCAACCACGCCTACCTGTTCTCCGGGCCCCGCGGATGCGGCAAGACGTCGTCGGCGCGCATCCTGGCCCGCTCGCTCAACTGTGTGCAGGGGCCCACGGCCACCCCGTGCGGCGAATGCGAGTCGTGTGTGGCGCTGGCGCCCAACGGTCCCGGCAGCATCGACGTCGTCGAACTTGACGCGGCCAGCCACGGCGGCGTCGACGACACCCGCGAACTGCGCGACCGCGCGTTCTACGCGCCTGCGCAGTCGCGGTACCGCATCTTCATCGTCGACGAGGCGCACATGGTCACCACGGCAGGCTTCAACGCGCTATTGAAGATCGTCGAGGAGCCGCCCGAACATCTGATCTTCGTGTTCGCCACCACCGAGCCCGACAAGGTGCTGCCGACCATCCGGTCGCGCACCCATCACTACCCGTTCCGGCTGCTGACCCCGCGAACTATGCGGGCGCTGATCGAGCGGATCGTTTCGCAGGAGGGCGTCGAGATCGACGACGCGGTCTACCCGTTGGTGATCCGCGCCGGCGGCGGATCACCCCGCGACACGCTGTCGGTGCTGGACCAGCTGTTGGCCGGTGCCGAAAGCGACCGCATCACGTACCCCCGGGCGCTGGCCCTGCTCGGCGCCACCGACGTCGCGCTGATCGACGACGCGGTCGACGCGCTGGTGGCGGGCGACGCGGCCGCGCTGTTCGGCGCGGTCGAGTCTGTCGTCGACGCCGGGCACGATCCGCGGCGGTTCGCTACCGAGCTTCTGGAGCGGTTCCGCGATCTGATCGTGCTGCAGGCCGTCCCCGACGCCGTGTCCCGCGGCGTGGTCGACGCGCCCGGCGATGTGCTGGAACGCATGCGCGACCAGGCGGCGCGGATCGGGACCGCGACGCTGACCCGCTACGCCGAGGTGGTGCACGCCGGGCTGGGTGAGATGCGCGGCGCCACCGCGCCGCGGCTGCTGTTGGAGGTGGTGTGCGCGCGGCTGCTGTTGCCCTCGGCCAGCGACACGGAATCGGCTCTGCTGCAGCGGGTTGAGCGCATCGAGACGAGGCTGGACATGTCGGTGCCCGAGGCGGCTGCGCAACCTGTGCCGGCTGCCAAACCGACTGCGCCACGCAAGCCGGAGTCGCCGCTGCCAAAGCCCGAGCCCACTCCGCCGCCCGAACCTCCAACGGAGATCGGCCTTCCCG
Source organism: Mycobacterium sp. (assembly GCA_036390735.1). Lineage (GTDB taxonomy): Bacteria > Actinomycetota > Actinomycetes > Mycobacteriales > Mycobacteriaceae > Mycobacterium. Next base: position 1,633 of record DASWBF010000538.1, read on the forward strand.
ATGCCGCCGCTGTGAGACGACAGTGGTCCACTGTGATGGACAAGGTCCGCGAACGGAGTCGCACCCTCGGCGCAATGCTGGCCGACGCGGTGGTGTCGACGGTCGACGGCGACACGCTGGTGCTGTCGCATCAATCCGGCAACCTCGCCAAACGTCTTGGCGAGCAACGTAATTCCGACGTCGTCCGCGAGGCGCTCAAGGACGCTCTGGGCGTGGACTGGAAGGTGCGGTCCGAACTGGCGGCGCCCGGATCGGATCCGAAGCCAGCCGAGGACGCGCAGCGCGTGGAGGAGGACAGCATGCTGGCGGAGGCGGGGCAGGAGAGCCCCGCCGACGCGACGCGCCGCGATCCCGAGGAAGTGGCGCTGGAAATCCTGCAGAACGAGTTGGGCGCCCGCCGGATCGACTCTTAGCCCAGGATTGGAAAGCATCGTTCCTGCGCCAGTTCGTCGAGAGCGACCTGCATCACCGAACGAACTTGGCTGTCAACATCTTTCACGTCGGGGTTCTCGCCGAACTGCGCGGCGATGTCAATCGGTTCCAGCACCTGCGTAACGATCTTGGTGGGTAGCGGCAGGTTGGGTGGCAGGATGACACTTACGCCAAACGGAAACCCAACGCTGATCGGCAGGATCTTCAACCGCAACCGCTTGTCGAGGCCCAGCCGTTTTGCGAGCCCTGTGCCGCGGGTCAGAAACAGTTGGCTCTCCTGGGCACCGATCGACACCGTCGGCACTATCGGAACACACGCTTCTATCGCGGTCCTGACGTAGCCTGTGCGGCCATTGAAGTCGACGACGTTTTCGGCCGAGGTCGGGCGGTAGGAGTCATAGTCCCCACCGGGAAACACCAGCACGACGGCTCCGGATTCCAATGCCTGGCTGGCATTCTCGCGCGTCGCGTGAATGACACCTAACCGAAGCAGGTTGTCTTCGAGCGGTCCCATCATCACCGTGTTGTGTGCCAACGTGTACATGGGACGCTCGTAGCCGAACCTCTCGTAGAAGTCAGAACCGAGAATCAGCGGATCCGGCGTGAACATCCCGCCAGACGTGAACATCCCGCCAGAGTGGTTGGACACCCCCAACGCCGCGCCCGGCGGGATCAGCTCGGTCCCGCGCACCTCCGACCAGAAGTAGCGCTTCACGATCGGATAGACGTTG
>DASWBF010000539.1:0-8014 GCA_036390735.1 Mycobacterium sp.
ATCGCGCGCGGGTATTCGTGACGCGCGAGCCGCGTCCTCACGAACTCGCGGATCTCGTCTTCCAGCGCCTTGCTCGGCCGCTGGCCTTCGGCGAGCACGAGGAAAGCCTTGATGCTCTCGGTGCGCGCCGGATCCGGCGCGCCGATTGCCGCGGCAAGGCGCACTGCCGGATGCCGCAGCAGCGCCTCCTCGATCTCGCCCGGCCCGATGCGGTAACCGGCCGAAGTGATGACGTCGTCGGCGCGACCGTGATACCAGAAGTAGCCGTCCTCGTCGCGCTGACCCAGGTCGCCCGTCAGCAGCCAATTGCCGACGAACTTGTCCTTGGTTGCTTGCGGGTTGTTCCAGTACTCGAGCAGCATGACCGGGTCCGGTCGCTTGAAGGCGATGTGGCCGACCTCTCCAGGCGGCAACTCATTGCCTTCGTCATCGACAACGGCACCGACGTGACCCGGGATCGGCTGGCCGAGCGAGCCGGGCTTCGGCTGCATCAGCATCGCGTTGTGGCCGAGCACGAGGTTGCATTCGGTCTGGCCGAACACCTCGTTGATGCGAACGTTCAGCGTCTCCTGTGTCCACTCGATGATCTCCTTGCCCACGGCCTCGCCGCCTGATACCAGCGAACGCAGATTGAGGTCGAAACGCGCGAGCGGATCTGGGACCTGCTTCATCAACCGGATCATCGTCGGCACCAGCAGCGCGTTCGTGACCCGGTGTTTGGCCATCATGTGATAGGCCTGCTCAGGGTCGAAGCCGATGGAGCGGAACGCAAGCACCGGCATGCCGTGGAACCAGGACGGCATCAGCAGATCCATCAGCCCCGCGATCCAGGCCCAGTCGAGTGGGCCCCATTGCAGGTCGCCACGCTGAGGAAAGAAATCGTGTTGCATCTCGATGCAGGGCACGTGGCCGAGCAAGGTGCGATGGGCGTGCAGCGCGCCCTTGGCCGGGCCGGTCGTGCCCGAGGTGAAGCAGATGAAGGCCGGATCGTCGGCGGCGGTGTCGACGGTCGTGAATGTATCCGCGCCCTCGCGCAACAGCGCCCAGAAATCGTCCGCGCTCTCGCACGCGCCATCGACGCAGAGCACGCGCGCCTCGCCCGCCGCCTCGAGCGCCGTCGCGAGGTTGGCTTCGTCGGTAATCACTAGCTTGGCGCCAGGAGTCTGCACCCGGTACTGCACAGCATCGGCGCCGAACAGCACGGAGCACAGCACGCTGATCATGCCGGCCCGCCAGGCACCCAGATGCAGGATCGCGGTTTCCGGCCGCTGACCGAGCAGCAGCAGCACCCGGTCGCCCCGCGCAAGGCCGAGGCCGACGAGCATGTTGGCGCAGCGGTTGGAGAGGCCTTGCAGCTCGGCGAAGCTGTAGCGGCGTACTTCCCCGTCCGGCTGTTCGTGGATCAGCGCGACGCGGGCGGGATCGGCCGCCCAGCGGTCGCAGCAGGCCACCGCCATGTTGAACCGCGCCGGTACCTGCCAGCGAAACGCATCGTAGATCTCGCGATAGGTGGCGGCCCGCTTGATGAGCATGATTCCTCCGGGGTCCTGGGAGGAAGATAGCTCAATTCACGACGAGCATTTTCTCAATTCGAACGGTGATCCCTCCACCCGCACAGTGCCTCGGCGCTCGTCAGGTCGTAGTCGGGGCCGTTCGCGCCGACCGTCAAGAACGTCACCCCGAGGTCCGCCAGCGCGTCGGCCTCCGCGAGCAAGCCATCACCGGTGCCCTGCACGCCCGCGGAGCGTTCGATCGTGTCGGGGTCGCGGCCCACCGCGGCGCAGTGCTCGGCGAGGGTCTCGGCCTTGCGGGGATACGTCTCGCGGTCGACGAACCCGTGCCAGGTGTCGGCGTGCTCGGCCACCAGCCGCAGCGTCTTCCGCTCGCCCTGCCCGCCGATCAGGATCGGGATGTGCCGCGTCGGGGGCGGGTTCAGTTTCGGGAAACGCCGTTTGATGCGCGGCAGCGCGTCGGCGAGGTCGTCCAGCCGGCTGCAGACGGTGCCGAACTCGTAGCCGTACTCGTCGTAATCCTGCTGCTTCCAGCCGGAGCCGATCCCGAGGATGAGCCGGCCGCCGGACATGTGGTCGACCGTGCGGGCCATGTCGGCGAGCAGCTCCGGTTGCGGTATGAGTTGCACGTCACCAGCGCGCCGATCTCGATGCGTGAGGTCTGCTCGGCCCAGGCGCCCAGCATCGTCCAGCATTCAAAGTGCGGCCCGTCCGGGTCGCCGTAGAGCGGGTAGAAGTGGTCCCAGTTGAAGGCGACGTCGACGCCGACGTCCTCGCAGCGGCGGACGGCATCGCGGATGTCGGCGTAGTGCGGCGCGTGCTGCGGTTGCAGCTGCACGCCGATGCGTATCGGAAAGGGCATGCGGCTCACCGTATCGCGGGACGTCAGCGGCGGCAGTTCTCGTATGTGTCGATCAACGCCTGTTCGGCGGGCGACGGCCGGTAATTCCGCTTCATGCAGCCACCAATCAACACCGTGACCGGCCCGGTGGCCTGCCCGTGAAAGTCGATGCGCCCCTGGTACTGATTGGTCGCCGAGTACAACACGGGCGCGGGCAGCCGGGCGACGATCGGCAGATGCTGCTGGGCGAGCCGCAGCGCCATGCCGGGATCGTCGGCCGGCATCTTCTCGGACACCGACAGCGGCGCGGTCACTGCGCCGTTGATCGTGAACACGTCGGCGTGTGGGATCGACTGGTCGGAATTCAGCGTGCGCCACAGCTCCATCTCCAGCTGACTCGGCAGCCGTCGGGAGGTACGGATCTCCGCGGGGTGTTGCTTGCCGGCGCTCACGGTCCAGTCGCCGGCGGCCAGCTCACCGAAAGTGGCGCCGAGTTTGTCGACGGCCGCCGCGACCGCGGCGTAGTCCGTGGCGTCGGGTAGTTGAAGGTTCCCGGAATTCGGTACGGCGTTCGTCGTGGCGCGCAACCCGACCGTGCTGCCGGGGAACTGCTGCTGCAGCGCCACCCAACTGCGCGCCTGCGCCAGGATCTGGTCGCGGTTTCCCACGGTGCGGCCGTCGACCAAGAACACGTTCGCGTCGGTTCGGACGTCGAGTTGGGCTTTGTAGCCGCGGTAGTCCTGCGCCGCCAGGTCGCCGAGATAGGCCGAGGTGATCGCCGCGAGTTGGTCGCCGGTGATGTCGTCGGCCACGTTGACGTCAAGCTCGAAGTAGGCGGGTCCCTGCGCGGCGCTGTCGTTGAACGTGTTGCCGGCCTGCATTACCCCCGGCATCGCGCCGATCCGCTGGGTGAGCCCGTCGACCTGCGATCGTCGATCGGGAGGCGCGGCGGCGCAGGCCGCCGCGACAACCACGAGCAGCAGAGCGATGAGGCTGCAGTGGCGTGCGCGCATCAGCCGATTCTGCCAACGATCAGCGACAACTTGTGACTGCGACGTTGGTCGGGGGCTGTCGCTGGGAGGTGGGCAAACACATGCCTCCCCATCAAAGCGAAAGCTGTGACTCATGCGACCAGCGTGACAACTGTTGTCACTTCAGCCCCACATGCCACCGGGCAGGCCCGGAGTCGAACCGCCCGCCTTCGAGCGACAAATTTCCGCCATTTCGCAAGTGGCGGTCAGCCGTCCAGCACCGCACGCAGGATGTCGATCAGTGCCCGGGGCTGGTCGCTCTGCACCGAATGCCCGGAGTCGGCGACCACCTGCACCTCGACGAATCCCGGTGCCGTGCGGGCGAATTCGTCGGCGTCGTCGTCGTTGACGAACGCCGAGTTGGCGCCACGCACCAGTGTGGCCGGTATGGTGAGCGCGGGCACGTCGTCCCACAGGCCCTGAAAATCCGAGTAGCCGTCGCCCTTTCGAAAGGAATCGTAGCGCCACGTCCACGTGCCGTCGTCGAGCTGCTTGGAGTTGTGAAACACACCGCGTCGCAACGACTTCCGGTCACGATGAGGAGCGGCGGCCACCGTCACGTCCACCATCGCGGCGAAGCTCTCAAAGACGCGGTCGCCCTGTATCAGCGCGACGGTTCCCTTCTGCGCATCGGTCATCTCGACGTGTCGTTGCGGCGCGGACGGGGTGACGTCGACGAGCACGAGCCGCCGCACGAGATCGGGGGCGGATGTCGCCAGCCGGATCGCCGTCAGCCCGCCCAGTGAATGCCCGACGAAAAGGTCTGCGGCGGGGGCCCATTCGCGCAGCGCGGGTTGTAGCGTCTCAGCGTTCTGGATCGGTCCGTAGTCGCCGTCGTCGCGCCAGCCCGACCGGCCGTGGCCGGGTAGATCGACCGCGAGCGCCGGCTCTTTCAGCCCGACGATCACAGTGTCCCAGGTGTGTGCGTTCTGGCCGCCGCCGTGCAGGAACACCACTCGCGGCGGGGTGGCGCCCCATTTGAGGGCGCTCACCGCCCCGTGGTCGAGCCGGCTTACCGGCTGCAGCGGGCCGTCGACACCGGCTTGCTCGGCGTTCTCGGGCAGCAGCGCGAACTCGTCGAGGCCTGCCAGGTCGTCGTCCACGAGAACGGAGGGGTCAGCTCTGAATGAAGTCCTCGAGCTTGGTGCGGGCCACGTCGTCGGGCATCTGCTCCGGCGGGCTCTTCATCAGGTAGGCCGACGCCGGGATGATCGGACCGCCCAGCCCGCGGTCCAACGCGATCTTCGCCGCGCGCACGGCGTCGATGATCACGCCGGCCGAGTTCGGCGAGTCCCACACTTCGAGCTTGTACTCCAGGTTCAGCGGCACGTCACCGAACGCCCGGCCTTCCAGCCGCACGTAGGCCCACTTGCGGTCCTCGAGCCAGCCGACGTGGTCGGACGGGCCGATGTGGACGTTCTTGGTCTTGAATTCCCGCTGCAGGTTGCTGGTGACGGCCTGGGTCTTGGAGATCTTCTTGCTCTCCAGCCGCTCCCGCTCGAGCATGTTGAGGAAGTCCATGTTGCCGCCGACGTTGAGCTGCATAGTGCGGTCGAGCTGCACGCCGCGGTCCTCGAACAGCTTGGCCAGCACGCGGTGCGTGATCGTCGCGCCGACCTGGCTCTTGATGTCGTCGCCGACGATCGGCACGCCCGCGTCGGCGAACTTCTTCGCCCACACCGGATCGGAGGCGATGAACACCGGCAGCGCGTTGACGAACGCCACGCCGGCGTCGATCGCGCACTGCGCGTAGAACTTGTCGGCCTCGTCGCTACCGACCGGCAGATACGACACCAGCACGTCGACCTCGGCGTCGCGCAGCACCTTGACCACGTCCACCGGCTCGGCATCCGACAGCTCGATCGTGTCGGCGTAGTACTTGCCGATGCCGTCCAGCGTCGGTCCGCGCTGCACCATCACGTCCGTCGGTGGCACGTCGGCGATCTTGATCGTGTTGTTCTCCGACGCGAAGATCGCCTCGGACAGGTCGAAGCCCACCTTCTTGGCGTCAACGTCGAACGCGGCGACGAACTTCACGTCGCGCACGTGGTACTGGCCGAAGCGCACATGCATCAGACCTGGCACCGTCGAATTCTCGTCGGCGTCCTGGTAGTACTGCACGCCCTGCACCAGCGAGGACGCGCAGTTACCGACGCCGACGATCGCGACACGCACCTCCGGCCCGGCGGTCTTCTTGCCACTCATGTGCGGTTCTCCTTACCTCTGCCAAGAACTTGCATGTTTGCGGTGCGCGGGGTTACTCGGCGTGACCCTGTGCAACCCGTTCCGCGGCGATCAATTCGTTGAGCCATTTCACTTCCCGCTCGCTGGACTCCAGGCCCAGCTGGTGCAGCTGGCGGGTGTAGCGGTCAAACGAGCTACTGGCCCGCGCCAAGGCTTCGCGCAGACCTTCCCGCCGTTCCTCCACCTGACGGCGCCGGCCCTCCAGGATCCGCATCCGCGCCTCGGCCGGAGTGCGGTTGAAGAACGCCAGATGAACGCCGAAACCATCGTCGGTGTAGTTTTGCGGACCGGTGTCGGCGACGAGCTCGGTGAACCGTTGCCGGCCCGGCTCGGTGAGTCGGTATACCCGGCGAGCGCGCCGCACCGGAGCGCCGGCAGGCGCCGCGTCCTCGACGATCAGCCCGTCGAGCTGCATTCGGCGCAGCGCCGGGTACAGCGAACCGTAGGAGAAGGCCCGGAAAGCACCGAGTAAACCCGTCAAGCGTTTCCGGAGTTCGTAGCCGTGCATCGGCGACTCGAGCAGAAGTCCCAGGATGGCAAGCTCCAGCACCGAGTCACCTCCTTAGCTTGGCCGCTACGACGCATCGACACCTCGCGCCATCGTATCGCGCCGATATATTCGCCGCCAGGTGAGGGTTCACCCGCTGTTCACCGGCCCGCCGCGATCGCGATGCGTCAGTCGTACGACAGCAGCCGCATCTGCTCGCCCAACTCGACCGCCTGCTGTTGGTGTCGTCGCACGAGGTTCTGCTGACGGCCGACCTCCGAGTGCAGCGCCATGATGAGCGCCCGCTGCCCACCGGGAGTCGCGGCAGTGCTCGCCAAGCCGTCCACGTGTGTGACGGCCGCAGCGACGGTTGAGCGGGATTCGGCGGCGGCGGCGTTCTCGGCACTCGCGGCGTCTTGAAGTGTCCGGTTCAACGCCGCGTCGGCGTCGGCGAGCCGATCCAGCGAGGACGCCAGGTCCTGGGCGAAGGTGCGATATCCGGCCACGGCGGCGCCGGTCATGTCCGCCGCCGCATCGTGCCGCAGCACCTCGGCCGCATCGGCGAGCTGGTGCGAGACAAGGCCGCCATCTGCTGGTGCCGAACCGAACAACGAGTCCGCCCGCGTCAGCGCCTCGTGGACGTGGCGTACGAATTCATCGACGGACACCCTCTCAGTATTAACCACCCAGCTGGGTCAACAATGCGGTGATTGCCGCGGCGTCGTCGGCAGTCACCGGCTGCCCCGCCTCTACCGCCTCGATCAGTTGAGCCGACAGGCCGACCGCATTACCGGTTTCCGCGGCCGACAGGTTCGCGCGGCGGCGGGCGGCAAACAGCCGCTGGCCCAGCGTCGCGTCGGGCGCGGCGGCAGCGCGAAACATCAAGTCCTGGTAGCGGTTTCGCACCGCACTGAGTGCCATCACAATCGCGGGCAGGCCGCGGCTCTGCCGGGCCGCACGCGCGACGACCGCCTCCAACTGGCGCAAGTCGGCGAGAACCACCGCTGCCCGTTGCGCGAACTCGGGGCTCGACGGGTCGGGCAGCGCGTCGATGGCCGTGGCGAACGTCTTGATCGCGACGTCGACCGCGCCGACGATCAGCGGGGCCTCGTCGGTTCCGCGCTCCGGCTCGCCGCCCTCGCCGGGCACGGCGCCGCCGTTGCGGATATTCGCGATCGTTCCCGGCGGCCACTGCAGCACCTCTTCGAGCTTGGCCCGGGTGCGCTCTCGCGGCCAGCTGCGGCCCTTCTCGAACGCGATCAGCGCGCCGGCGTTCATGATCCGGTACTTCGCGAGTGTGCGCTGGGTGATGTCCAGTTCGCGACGGCGCGCGGCGACAGCGGCGCCGGCACGGGCGATTCCGCTGTCGAGGTGCTCGTCGTCGTCCAGACTGTCCGGATCGTCGTCGGCGAAGCCGAACTCGACGGCCGGCCCCTCGGGGTTGCCGACGTGGATGGTCAGCCCGTCGGAGATGTCGACGGCGGTGTGGCGCACTCCGTCGACGAACATCCCGGTGCGGGTGTCGGCGTCGACGGCGCGCCAGCCGGCCCGGTCGAGTTCCAGGCGGACGTGCGCCGGCGAGACCCTCGGGTCGGCCACCGGCACGTCGGCGTCTGGCGCACGGCCGATGGTCGCAGGGGCGTTCTGCAGCGGGATCCGGTACGCCGCACCCGCGCACGTCACGGTCAGCGTCGGGGCCGGCGCAGGGACGTCCATCGAGAATCACTTTATCCGCCAGATCCGCGCTGGCAGACGACCGAGACCGTATCGACGCTATGGTTTCGCGACCCGGATCCGGTGGATTCGGCTTCCGCAGGCTCGCGCTCCATCGAGGAAACCGTTGCGATGCTATGTAATGCCTGCTACGTTTTGATCCATTCCGTCGGGAGGGGCTTGCGAT
>DASWBF010000540.1:0-12104 GCA_036390735.1 Mycobacterium sp.
GCTCGGTGTTTGGTGATCTCGTCGACGAGCCACGGTTCGTGGAGCCCTATCTGTGGACGCTGGAGTCGTTGCACCGCAACGGGTCTCGGACAACGCTGGAAGCGCTGCTGAAGTCATGACGCTCGTCGCCGGAATCGACTCCTCGACCCAGTCGTGCAAGGTGCTGGTGTGCGACGCCGACACTGGCGAAGTGCTCCGCGAGGGACGCGCTCCACATCCCGACGGGACCGAAATCGACCCGGGCGCTTGGGAAGCCGCGGCACACGCTGCGATCGAGGCGGCCGACGGATTCGACGACGTCGCTGCGGTGTCCGTCGGCGCACAGCAACACGGCATGGTGTGCCTGGACGCCGCGGGCGATGTCGTCAGGCCCGCGCTGCTGTGGAACGACGTCAGGTCTGCCGGCGCAGCACTCGCCTTGGTCGACGAGCTCGGCGGTCCCGACGCGTGGGCGGACGCGGTCGGTGTCGTGCCGCTGTCGGCGATCACCGTCGCAAAACTGCGGTGGCTCGCCGACCACGAGCCGGAAAACGCCGACCGCACCGCCGCGGTGTGCCTACCGCATGACTGGCTGACCTGGCGCTTGCGCGGCGAAGCCGACATCGGCGCGATTACCACCGACCGCAGCGATGCGAGCGGCACGGGCTACTTCGACGCAGCGAGCAATACCTATCGCAGCGACCTCGTCGATCTCGCGGTGCGTGGGCGCCGTCCCGAGCTGCCAGCGGTGCTCGGCGCGGCCGACGGAAGGAAGGCCGCCAAAGGTCGGCTCTTCGGCGCCGGCCTGGGCGACAACGCCGCCGCCGCAATAGGATTGGCCGTCGAGCCGGGCGACGTCGTCGTCTCTATCGGAACATCGGGCGTGGTGTCGGCGGTATCGCCGAATCCCGTGCACGACGGGGGCGGATTCGTCGCCGGGTTCGCCGACGGCACCGGGCAGTTCCTGCCGTTGGTGTGCACGTTGAACGGCGCCCGTGTGCTCGATGCCGCCGCCGCGATGATCGGAGCGACTCACGGAGAGCTCTCTCGGCTGGCGTTGTCCGCGCCGCCCGGATGCGACGGCCTTGTGCTGGTGCCCTACCTCGAAGGCGAGCGAACCCCCAACCGGCCCAACGCAACCGGCGCGCTGCACGGGTTGCGGGTGGCGAACGCGACGCCTGCCAATCTGGCGCGGGCCGCGGTGGAGGGACTGTTGTGCGCGCTCGCCGACGGCATCGCACACCTCGTCTCGCATGGTGTCGCGATGCGCCGCGTGCTGCTGATCGGCGGAGGGGCCCGGTCGCGCGCGCTGCGCGAGATCGCGCCCGCGGTGTTCGGTGTCCCGGTGCTCGCACCACCGCCCGCCGAGTACGTGGCGCTCGGCGCGGCGCGCCAGGCCGCGTGGGCCCTGAGCGCCGCAGCGGAACCTCCCGCGTGGAAGCGGCCGCCGACCGATCAGTACACCGCCGACCCGACGCCCACCGTCCGCGAACGGTACACGGCCGTCCGCGATCTGACAGAGGGAACCCGGTGAGCCATAGCGCGCTCAGCCTTTCGCCGAAAGTGAATCCAGGGCTGTAGAACCGCGACAATCACGACCCGGAATTCTATTTCGGCGTTAGATCCGGTAGACGCGTCGCGCGTTCTCCCGCAGCATCAGGTTCTCGTCGAAACCTTCGCCCAGCACCTCACGTAGAATCCAAATACTGTCCGGTAGAGCAAGATTCGGCTTGTCGATCGGATAGTTCGACGACCAGAACGTTCGCTGCGGGCCGAAAGCCTCACCGAGGTGAGTGATCAACGGCGCCACCGCATCGGACAGCTCTTCGCGTCCCAGATGTCCAAGACCCAGCACCGGCATGCCCAAACCCGAGTGTTTGGCAACCACGTTCGGCAACGCAGCCAGCGCGGAGATGTCGTCACCCCACCGCCGCAGGATGTCCTTGCGCTCAGCGGCGGTGCGTCCGGTGTGTCGGCCGCAGGGGGCGAGCGCTCCGATCGGTGTCGCATAGTGGTTCAACACGAACATCGTCTCGGGGTACTCGCCTGCCAGCGTGACGGCATCCGGTAACTGGTGACCGTAGAGCCAGATCTCGAAACTGAGACCGCGCTCGGCCACCGCGGCGAACCCCCGCAGGAACGCCGGCTCGGAGAGCAGGTTCGGCCTGTTCGCGAAATCCATGATCCCGGGGTCGGGGCTGTACGCAGCCGTGCACCGCGCGCCCCGCACCAGAGGACTCGCCCGCAGATGCTCGTCGAGCACATCGGCCACCTGCGGCTCGGCCGGATCGGCGTGCACGACGATCGCGTCCAGGCTCGGCATCCCGGACGTGCCGAACGGCAAGGAGGCGACCCACCGGGTTTCGTCCACACAATCGACCGGTCGTTTGCCTTGCCAGCCCGCCTCGACATGCACGATGGCCGCCACGGGCGCCGGCGCCGCGTCGGCGGCGTAGTCGTCCGGTAGATACCTGTTGAGCAGGTACTGAGGGTCGCCGGCGAATTCGCGCGCGGACCGCGGGAACACCCGCATCAGCAGCGGCGCCAGGAACGGCGCCCGTCGGATGACTTTCGCCGGCCCCGACACGAGCCGGGGCGTCGTGAACGGATCCCACTGGTGGATATGCGCGTCCACCACCGCGCGTGCGTCGTCTGTCACGATGACAGTTTGGTGCTAGGCCGCTCGCCGATCCGGATGATCGAAAGAATTGGCATCGGGGCGGCCGGGGGTGGAAGGTGGCGAACGTGACGCGACGCGACAACGTCTTGCTCGTGCATTGGCACGACCTCGGCCGGCATCTCGGCACCTACGGCTACGCCGACGTGGTGAGTCCCCGCTTGGACCAGCTCGCCGCCGAAGGCATCCTGTTCACCCGCGCGCACGCCGCCGCGCCGCTGTGCTCTCCGTCGCGCGGAGCGCTGTTCACCGGGCGCTACCCTCACAGCAACGGCCTGATGGGTCTGGCACATCACGGCTGGGAGTACCGAGCCGGCGTCCGCACGCTGCCACAGATGCTGGCCGAACATGGTTATTACACAGCGCTTTTCGGGATGCAGCATGAGACCTCGTACCCGACCCGGCTGGGGTTCGACGAGTTCGACGTGTCCAACTCGTATTGCGACTACGTGGTGGCTCGGGCGCAGGAGTGGCTCACCGAGAGCGCTCCACTGGAGGGCGACCAGCCGTTCCTGCTGACCGCGGGCTTTTTCGAAACCCATCGGCCGTACCCGCCCGAGCGGTACGTACCCGCCGACACTGCCGCCGTCGACGTACCTGACTTTCTGCCCGACACTCCGGACGTGCGGGGTGACTTCGCCGCGTTCCACGGCGCGATCACCGTGGCGGACGCCGCGGTCGGGCGGCTGCTCGACACGTTGTCCCACACCGGTCTGGACGCCAGCACCTGGGTGGTGTTCTTCACCGACCATGGAGCGCCGTTCCCGCGCCAGAAGTCGACGCTGTACGACGGCGGCACCGGGATCGCGATGATCGTCCGGCCGCCCACTCGGTTAGGCGTCGCGCCGCGGGTATACGACGAGCTGTTCAGCGGCGTCGATTTCCTGCCGACCCTGCTCGAGCTGATGGGTGTCGACGTACCGGCGGACGTCGAGGGGATGTCTCACGCGCAGAACCTGCTGGCCCCGGCCACCGACACCGTTGCGATTCGCGACCACGTGTACGCGGAAAAGATGTACCACGACTCGTTCGATCCGATTCGTGCGATTCGGACCAAGCAGTTCAGCTATATCGAGAATTACGCGAACCGCCCATTGCTGGATTTACCGTGGGACATCGAAGAAAGCCCGTCCGGAAAGGCAGTCGAACCGTTCGTGTCGGGCCCGCGCCCCGATCGGGAACTCTACGACCTGTTGGAAGATCCGGCCGAGCTGAACAACCTTCTGGCCGGCGACAGCAGCGATCGCGCAGAGGCCATCGCCGACAACCTCGCGGTGCAGCTGACCGAATGGCGCCAGAAGACCAATGACGTGATTCCGTCGGAGTTCGCGGGAACCCGGATTTCCGTCCGCTACACCGAGACATATCTGAGCATCCATCGCGGGCGTACCCCGACGTCGAGATCGGCGATTGCCGCCGAGCGTGGCATCGAAGATGAGGTCCGCACAAAGCAATAGTTATGCTCATCGTGAAAAGAAACCGCTGGTCGGCAGGGAATTCACTATCCCGTTAGGCTTCCGTCGTGGCCGACCAACCGTCGTCGTATCTGGTACTCGCCTCGCAGCGCAGCGGCAGCACGCTGCTAGTCGAGTCGCTGCGCGCGACCGGTGTGGCCGGCGAACCGCAGGAGTTCTTCCAGTACCTGCCGACCACCAGTCAGCCGCCGCAGCCGCGCCAGTGGTTCGCCGGGGCTGACGACGGTTCGATCCTGCGGCTGCTGGATCCGCTCGACGAGGGCACCCCCGATCTGGCACCGGCCGAAATCTGGCGTGACTACATCCGCACGGTCGGCAGGACACCGAACGGCGTGTGGGGCGGCAAGCTGATGTGGAACCAGACGCCGCTACTGCTGGACCGCGCCAGCCAGCTGCCCCACCGCTCGGGCGACGGTCTGCTCGCCGCGATCCGCGACGTGATCGGCGAGGTCCCGGTGCTCGTGCACGTCTACCGCCCCGACGTGGTCTCGCAGGCGGTGTCGTTTTGGCGGGCCGTGCAAACCCGGGTCTGGCGGGGCCGCCCCGACCCGGTGCGGGACGCACGCGCGGAATACCACGCCGACGCGATCGCGCATGTCATCACGATCCTGCGCGAGCAGGAAAAGGGTTGGCGGACATGGTTCGACGAGGAGGACATCCATCCAATCGAGGTCCCCTACCCCGTGCTGTGGCGCAACCTGACACAGATCGTGGCGACGATCTTGGAGGCACTGGGCCTCGATCCGCGGCTCGCACCCGCACCAGTACTGGAGCGCCAGGCCGACCAACGTTCCGACGAGTGGGTGGACCGCTACCGCGCGGACGCCGAAAGAGAGGGGCTTCCCACATGACATTGGTTGATACCGATGCCCGCCGGGTCGACGAACTGCGACTGCTGGAAGCCGAGGCGGTGCACATCATCCGGGAAGTCGTCGCCGAGCTCGAGCGGCCGGTGCTGCTGTTCTCGGCCGGTAAGGACTCGATCGTGCTACTTCGGTTGGCGGAGAAGGCTTTTCGGCCCGCGCTGCTGCCGTTTCCGGTTATGCACGTCGACACCGGCCACAACTTCCGTGAGGTCATCGAGTTTCGCGACCGCCGGATCACCGGTCAGGGGCACAAGCTGATCGTCGCGTCGGTGCAGGAGTCGATCGACGCGGGCCGAGTGCCCGACCCCGGACCCGGCGCGTCGCGCAACCGGCAGCAGACCCGCACGCTGCTGGACGCGTTGGAGGCCGGTGGCTTCGACGCGGCGTTCGGCGGCGCCCGTCGCGACGAGGAGCGGGCCCGCGCCAAGGAACGCATCCTGAGCTTCCGCGACGAGTTCGGCCAGTGGGACCCGCGCGCACAGCGGCCCGAGCCGTGGTCGCTGTACAACGGACGGATTCGCAAGGGCGAGCAGGTGCGGGTGTTCCCGCTGTCGAACTGGACCGAGCTGGACGTCTGGCGCTACATCGAGCTGGAAAACCTTGAGCTGCCGTCGATTTACTTCGCCCACGAGCGCGAGGTGTTCGAGCGCGACGGCATCCTGCTCGCGGTGTCCGAGTACGCCGCACCTATCAACGGAGAGACGTCCGCGGTGGAGTGGGTGCGCTACCGCACCGTCGGCGACCTGACGATCACCGGCGCGGTGCGCTCGGAGGCCATTGACATCACCCGCGTGATCGCCGAGATCTCCGCGGCGACGGTGTCCGAACGCGGCGAGACCCGCGCCGACGACCGGACGTCGGCCGCCGCGATGGAAGACCGCAAACGCGAGGGGTATTTCTGATGGTGACGGCAACCTTGACGCGGCAGCTGCTCCGGATCGCGACCGCGGGCTCTGTGGACGACGGCAAGAGCACGCTGATCGGCCGGCTGTTGCACGACACCGACAGCCTGCCGCTCGACCACCTCGAGGCGGTCACCGACGAGCAGGGGGTCGCCGACCTGGCCGCGCTGTCCGACGGGCTGCGGGCCGAACGCGAGCAGGGCATCACGATCGACGTCGCGTACCGGTTCTTCTCCACCGAAGCCCGCAGCTACATCCTGGCCGACACGCCGGGCCACGAGCGCTACACCCGCAACATGTTCACCGGCGCGTCCAATGCACACGTCGCGATTCTGCTCGTCGACGCCCGAGCCGGTGTCCTGCGGCAGACCCGTCGTCACGCCTGGATCGCCAAGCTCGTCGGCGTCAAACACTTCGTCGCGACGGTGAACAAGATCGACCTGATCGACTTCGACCGGGACCGGTTCCTCGAGGTCGAGCAGGAGCTGCTGCAGATGACTGCCCGCCTCGGTGGTGCCGACCTCACGGTGATCCCGATCGCGGCGAAGCACGGCGACAACGTGGTTCACCGGTCTGAGCGGACTCCGTGGTACAGCGGGCCGACACTGCTCGAGTACCTGGAAGGCGTCGAGCTGGCCGCGCCGCATGCCGAGGCTCGGCGGTTGAGGTTGCCGGTGCAGTGGGTGTCACGACCGACGGCTTCGCAGCGGCGGCGCTACACCGGGCGGCTGTCGGCCGGCACACTGTCGGTGGGTGACCCGGTGGTGTCGCTGCCGTCCGGCACCCGGTCGACGGTGACGGCGGTGGACACGCTCGACGACGACCGTACGATTGCCGTTGCGCCACTGTCGGTTTCGATCGAACTCGCCGACGACATCGACGTCGGACGCGGCGACGTGTTCGTTAGCGCCGCCGACGACGCGGTGCTGCCGGTGCTGGCGCGCGAGATCGAGGCGACGGTGTGCTGGTTCGTCGACTCGCCGCTGCGGGCCGGCGACCGGCTCGCACTGAAGCAGGCCACCTCGTCAATGCGGACCACCGTGCAAGAGTTGCACACCCGGCTGGACCCGGAAACCCTCGACGAGTTGGACCAGCCAGTCGACTTGGGGCTCAACGACATTGGCACCGTGACGCTGCGCACCAGCTCGGTGCTCGTCGCGGATGCTTACGCCCAGAACCGCGACAGCGGTGCGTTCATCCTGATCGACGAGACCACCAACGACACCGTCGGTGCGGGCACCATCCTCGAACCCCGCGAGGTCAAGCCGGGCACGCACTCCCGCACCGACATCCGGTGGCATCCGTCGGCACTGGACCGCGCATACCGCTGGCGAAAGACCGGCCAACCCGGAGCGACGATCTGGTTCACCGGGCTGCCGGCCTCCGGTAAGTCCACGATCGCGGTCGGAGTGGAGCGCGCACTGGTGGAGTCCGGCCGGGTGGCCTACCTGCTCGACGGGGACAACCTGCGGCACGGCCTGTCCGACGACCTCGGGTTCTCGCCCGGCGATAGAGCCGAAAACATCCGCCGCGTTGGGCATTTGACGCGTCTCTTGGCCGATGCCGGTGTGGTGGCGCTGGCCTCATTGGTGTCGCCGCTGAAGTCCGATCGCGAGATTGCCCGCGCGTTGAACGAGGCCGCAAAGCTGCCGTTCATCGAGGTGTACGTCGCGACTCCGTTGGCGGAGTGCGAAAGGCGAGACCCGAAGGGCCTGTACGCCCGCGCCCGCAAGGGCGAAGTCAAGGGGCTGACGGGCGTCGACGCGCCCTACGAGCCGCCGGAGAACGCCGACCTCGTACTGGACACCGCCGGCGCGGACCTCGACGAGCTCGTCGCGCGCGTCATCGCCCTGCTCCCCTAGTTCGCGCCGAAACGGTATTCCACGTGGTCCGTTCTCGCACTTTTCCGCAGCAGTTACCGCCTCGGCGCATGTCGGTGGAAGCTGGCACTCTCCGGACATGGGGGAAGTCTTCAAAGGTAGCGAGGCGATCACGCAAGGAGAGCTGACCGGATGGGCATTGCGGCGGTGGTACCGGCCCATCTTCCGAGACGTTTATGTTCCGAAGCAGCACGTCCTCACCGTTCAAGATAGGACCGTTGGCGCGTGGCTGTGGTCAAAGCGCAATGCCGTCATCACCGGCGTGGCCGCGTCGGCCCTGCACGGCGCGGAGTGGGTGCAAGCGGACATTCCGATCGAATTGCGGATGGATTGCAGTCGTCCGCCCCGCGGAATCATCGCACGGGACAACAACTTGCTCAGCGACGAGGTGATGTACGTCAGCGAACTTCGCGTGACTACGCCTGCGCGTACCGCGTTCGATCTCGGCCGGTATCTGCGACGAGGGCAGGCGCTGGCGCGGCTCGACGCGCTGATGCGGGCGACGCCATTCTCGGTTGAAGACGTGCAGTTGCTGATCAAGCGCTACAAGGGCGCGCGCGGCATTCGCCAATTGCGGGAACGGCTGCCTCTTGTCGACGGCGGCGCCGCGTCTCCCAGGGAGACCTGGCTGCGACTGCTCTACATCGATGCCGGATTACCGAAGCCCACCACGCAGATACCCGTCGTCGAGAACGGGCGGCTAGTTCGCATGTTGGACATGGGCTGGGAAGACTTCATGGTCGCCGCCGAATACGACGGCGAGCAGCACCAGACCAGTCGTCTACAGTACCTCAAGGACATGGACGTTCTGCCCAGGCTTGCTCGCCTGGGCTGGATCGTGGACCGCGTCGTCAAAGAGCACCGCGAGGCCGACATCATTCGGCGCGCCTACAACGCGATGACCTCGCGAGGCTGGAAGCCCTGAGTTCGCCCAGACGGTAACCAACGTGGTCTCCACTCCAACTATTCCGCGTGGAATACCGTTTCGGCGAGATAGCGTGGACGCATGGCGCTGACGCCGCTGCGCGTTCTCGAGGACCTGATCGTCGACGCGCTTGCCGACACCGGTACCGCTACGCCGGCGGAGGTGATCACACGGATCGGCGCGGACCCTCGGTTCACTCCCACCGCGGAGGATCTCGCGCCCGACCCTGACCACCCCGACCGCCCGACGTGGCACTCCCGGGTCTATTCGGCGCGCCGCCACCTTGGCGAGGACGATCTGGTGGTCTCCGAGCACGGCCGGTGGCGGCTCACCGATGCCGCCCGCGCTGCAGCACCGCTGCACGAACCCGTCGACCAGCCGCGAACTCCATTGCAGCCCAGCGTGATCGCCGCTCCGCTCATGGACCCTGCGGTACGGAACCGGCTGATGGGCCGGCGGGTCCGCGACGACGACGCGATCCCGGTTGTCATCGAACTGAACGTGGCGTTCAAGGGCGGCGTCGCCGCGGCATATCAAGCATTCACCGGGCTGCTCCGCTCGCTGCAAATGGCCGACGAGGTGCCGGAGTTGTTCGACGACTACGTGCCGACACGGATGTCGATGACCGACATTCAGCGGCTGGTCCGCGAGGACGCCAAAGAACCCGACCCGATCAAGCGGGCGATCTTCCGGGTCTGGCCGAACTTTCCGGTTCATCCGCAGATCGACATCTCGGCGCGAACCATCAAGGCCGACGCAGCGCGCCGCTCGTTCAACGCCCGCGGCGGCGGAATCACTTGGGCGGTCGTCGATTCCGGCATAGACGCCAGCCATCCGCACTTCACCGGCGGTAATACGCTCGGCGCGCCGGATGTCAAGGATCTGCACCGCGACTTCACCCACACGCTGCGGCCCGGCGAAGATACCAAAGACGCAGCGCTGCACGACGGTTACGGCCACGGCACGCGCGTCGCGAGCATCATTGCCGGCTACCTGCCCGCCGATTTCCCGATCGACGACGTCGACGTGATCAGCGAGCAGATCACCGAAACCGACGACCCGAATCCGATTCCGACCAAGCGCATGGTCAATCCCGCATCACTGTCGGGCATGGCGCCGGACACCCACTTGGTCAGCCTCAAGGTCCTCGCCGACGACGGGACGTCGACGATGATGGCGGTGATGGCGGCGCTGCGCTATGTGCGAGAACTCAACGGCGACAACGACAAAGTCACCCGAATCCACGGGGTCAACGTGTCGTTGGGATACGAGTTCGACCCGCAGTGGTTCGCCTGCGGTCAGAGTCCGCTGTGCAAGGAGGTGGATCGGCTCGTTCGCTCCGGCGTGGTGGTCGTCGTGGCCGCGGGCAACACCGGCTACGCGAGGTTCAGCTCGTGGGAGCGGTCCACCAGCGCCGGATTGACCATGAGCATCAACGACCCCGGCAACGCCGACCGTGCGATCACCGTCGGGTCGACGCACCGCGGATCACCGCACACCTATGGGGTGTCGTTCTTTTCGTCGAAGGGCCCGACCGGCGACGGCCGGCTCAAGCCCGACCTGGTCGCGCCCGGTGAACGCATCACCTCGGCGAGCAAGGTGACTCCCGGCGGCCCGCGCGCCACCTATTCCGACGAGTCCGGAACCAGTTTCGCCGCACCGCATGTGTCGGGCGCGATCGCCGCGTTCCTGTCCGCGCGGCCGGAGTTCATCACCTGCCCCGACGAAGTGAAGAAGATCTTCGTCGAGTCGGCGGTGTCGCTGGGCCGCGAGCGCACGTTCCAGGGCAGCGGGCTCGTCGACGTGATGCGCGCACTTCAATCTGTCTGACCGACAAGGAGATTCATCGTGGCCGATCCTCCGCTGCAGATCCAGTTCGACGAGGACGGCGATATCAACGCTGAGCAGGAGCGCCAACTGCACGACGCGCTGGAGCAGCTCGGCGCGACCGATCTGTTGGTTTTCAGCCACGGCTGGAACAACACGCCGGCGGTCGCGACGCAGCTCTACGAGGCGTTCTTCACTCGCGTGAAGTCGCTGATGGCCCTTCACGGCAAAGCGAACCGCACGGTCGCGTATCTCGGCGTGTACTGGCCGTCGATCCGGTGGTCCGACGAACCGATTCCCGACTTCCAGCCGGGCGACGTCGTGGACTTGGGTGCCGGGTCCGGTGGCGCGGCAGGCGGGGTGGGGCCGCCGCCGACGTTCGATCCCCCGCCTCCTCCGGACACGCAACTGGCCGCGCAGATCCGCGAGTCGTTTCCTGCCGACCTGCGCGGCGACGTCGGCGAGCTCATCGAGCTGATCACAGCTCGACCCACAGAGCAGGACCAGCTGCGGCGGGCCCGGGACCTTGTCGCACAGATCGCCAGCGCTGCTCCGGCGGACGGCGACGGTGAGCAGGCCGACCGCCCGCCGTTTGCGGCCGAGGACGACCCGAATGCCCAGCTGTTCGCCGACTTCACCGCCGCGCTCGAGGAACTCAACGTCGAAACCACCGGCGCCGGCGGAGCGGCGGGCATCGGCGACGCTGTGGGTCGGTTGTGGCACGGCGCTCAGGAGGTGCTGCGGGGTCTCACGTACTGGCAGATGAAGAACCGCGCCGGTGTCGTCGGCGAGCGGGGCCTGGGTCCGCTTGTCGGGCGGCTGCGCGAACGACATCCGAATCTGAACATCAATCTGATCGGCCACAGCTTCGGTGCCCGGGTGGTGTCCTACGCATTGAAAGGTGCTCCGCAGGACCCTCCGTCAGTTCGGTCGGTCACCCTGTTGCAGGGCGCCTTCTCCCATTTCACCTACACGGCCGAGTTGCCGTTCGACACCAGCCGATCCGGCACGTTGAATGGCCAGCAGGACAAGGTATCCGGCCCGGTGGCCGCCTGCTATTCCCGCTTCGACAGCGCGGTAGGCGTGATGTACCCGCTGGCGTCACTACTGAAGGGCGATGACGCCTCGGCCGCCGACGAGCCGCTGTATCGCTGGGGCGGCATCGGACACGACGGGCATCAGCAGGGACTGCCGGAGCTGACGCTGCAGCAGCCCGGCAGCCACTACGACTTCGCCGGCAAGAAGCTGGTGAACATCGACGCCCAGCAGGTGGTGCGCGAAGGGCGGCCACCGTCGGGCGCGCATTCGGACATCATCCACGACGAACTGGCCTGGGTGGTGCTCGACGCTGGCGGGCTGGTAGACGCCGCGCACGTGACGAGCGAGACAGACGCCGCGCACGTGAGGAGCGAGACAGACTGAGCGCTCTCGCCGCCAAGGATTTGTTGAGAATCTGGCAAGGCCCGGCGCTGATTCTGGGATCAGCCGCAACACCGCGGACACCACAACCCACATCAGCACCGAAGGAGTTCCAATGTTCACCCGCCGTTTCAACAAGTCCATCGCCAGCACC